>CAZLEC010001040.1:0-1311 GCA_964558245.1 uncultured Burkholderiales bacterium
GATCTCTCAACACTGCGGGCGTGGAGCCGGGCTCCACCGTCGCGATCATCGGCTGCGGCGGCGTCGGCCAGGCCGTGTTGCAGGGTTGCCGGATCGCGGGTGCGTCGCGGATCATCGCGGTCGACCCTGTCGAGATGAAGCGGAAGTTCGCCGAGTCACTCGGCGCCACCGACCTCGTCGACACCAACGCCGGCGATCCCGTCGCGCAGGTGCAGCAGCTCACCGGCGGGCGCGGCGTCGACTACGCGTTCGAGGTGATCGGCCTCCCCGAGACCACCCTCCAGGCGTACAACATGATCCGCAAGGGCGGTACCGCGGTGATGGTCGGCATGACCCGCGCCGAGGCCCAGCTCACGATCTCCACCTTCGACCTCTTCTACAACGAGAAGACGCTGAAGGGCTGCAAGTACGGATCGGGTCAGGTGCGCCGCGACTTCCAGCGCTTCGCCGACCTCATCGAGACCGGCCGCCTCGACACGTCCGCGATGGTGTCGCGCACGATCGGCCTCGACGACGTCAACGAAGCATTCCGGGCAATGGAGGCGGGCGAGGTCATCCGGAGCGTGATCACCTCCTTCTAGGCGCCGCGAGCGTCGGAACGGGCTGGGCGCCCATGTGGCCCGGAAAACACGCGCTGGAACGGCCGGATCAAGCCGCGTTCGTGATGGCCTCCACCGGGGAGGCCGTCACGTATCGCGAGTTGAACGACCGCTCCAACCAGCTCGCGCAGTGCTTCCACGCCGCCGGGCTGCGCTTCGGCGATCACATCGCGGTGTTCATGGAGAACCGGCCCGAGTTCTTCGAGGTGTGCTGGGCCGCGCAGCGTTCCGGGCTCTACTACACGTGCATCAACTGGCACTTCAACGCCGACGAGACCGCCTACATCCTCGACGACTGCGACGCTCAGGTGCTCGTGATCTCCGACACCTTCCGCGACCTCGCGGCCGAGCTCCTCGACAAGACGCCCGGCGTGAAGATGCGGCTCATGGTCGGTTCCACGATCGAGGGCTACGCCTCCTACGAGGAGACCCGCGACGCCTTCCCTGCCGAGCCGCTCGAGGAGGAGATCGAAGGCACACGGATGCTGTACTCGTCGGGCACCACGGGCCGCCCGAAAGGCGTGCGCTACAAGATCCCTCGTCAGATCGTCGGTGCGCAGCCCCTCGAGATGGGGATGATGACCACGGTCTGGCACATGAACGAGAACACCGTGTACCTGTCGCCGGCGCCGATGTACCACTCGGCCCCGCTCTTCTACTGCATGAGCACGATGCGCCTGGGCGGCACCGTGATCGTGATGGAGCAGTTCGA
>CAZLEC010001041.1:0-923 GCA_964558245.1 uncultured Burkholderiales bacterium
GGGGTACCCGACGATGAAGCTGACCGTCGTATTGATGCCGGACGAGAGCGCGGCGATTGCGGAATATGAACTTTTTATGCGTTATTATGTGATTGCGCTGAGGATTGCCGGTTCGCCTTACGCCTATTATTCGCTGGGTTCCGCCACGGTTTGCACCGCGGAGGCTTACGTCAGGGCAGGGGGAATGCGGGAACGCAACGGCGGCGAAGTCGTGCGCGCCCGACCCGGTCTCGAGCTCCACCGTCGTTCCCGGCGGCGGGGGGCGCCGGAACGCCTTGTCGATCGCCATGTTGATGCCGATCCAGTCGCGTTCGAAGCCGAGCGATTCGAGCAGCATGCCCACACGCGTGTTCGCGGTGTCGACTCCCGGCCATAGGTAGCGAGGTATCGCGCTCGCGAGCAGCACGTCGTGGGCGCCGAGCTCGGTCGCCCGATCGATCACCGCGCCGACGAGCTCCTTGCCGAGGCCCTGCGACTGCCGCTTCGGGTGCACCGCGACGAGCACGAGCCACGCGGCGACGTGCTCGCCGAAACGTTGCACCTGCATCACCGCCGCGCCGTGCTCGTCGCCGAACACCTCGTCGGAGTCGCCGCCATCGTTCGCGCCGAAGCAGAGGTGCGCGAGCTCGGCGGCCGTGAGCTGTTCCTCCGGCATCGCGGCGTCGCACAGCTCGGCGAGCGCGTCGGGAGTCACGCGTTACACCGTCGTGCGTTGCTCGTGACGTTGGAGCTCCCGCAGCTGCCGGAAACCGATCAACGTCGCGCCCGATCGCTCGATCAGCTCCGGGAGCGTGGGATCCGACGTGACGAGCGCGTGATCGTCGACGCGATTGCGCCAGTCGGGATGCGACGCGCAGAGCTCGTCGGTCTCGACCGCGGGATGCACGTAGATCTCGGTCACCCCCGGACCGAGCGACGCGAGG
>CAZLEC010001041.1:933-1311 GCA_964558245.1 uncultured Burkholderiales bacterium
GCGAGGGCCGCGGTGATCTGCGCGCGCGAACCGACATTCGTGTAGAGGAAGTGGTCGGGAAAGACGATGCCCTCTTGCTCGGCCAGCCGTCGGTACGGGAAGCCGATCAGGCGCTCGGCGGCCGCCGGCGCCATGCGGAGCGGGAGGCCGAAGTCGACTGCGGTCTCGAGGTACACGTCGAAGAAGGCCGGGCGAAGCTGGAGGGTGCCCATGTGGCTGTCGAGGTGCGACACGTCGAAGCCCCAGTAGATCGCCCGCTCCACCTGCGCCCGGCATTCCTTGCGCACCTCGTCGAGGTCGGCGTGGTCCCACACGTCGTCGACCGTGCGCGGGAAGCCACCCTCACCGTCGAACAGGCTGGGCGAGTGGGTGATCGGG
>CAZLEC010001042.1:0-1310 GCA_964558245.1 uncultured Burkholderiales bacterium
AGGCCGTTGCCACCGTAGCCACCGTTGTCGCAGCTGTTGTTGCCGCAACCGTTGTTGTTGCCGCCGTTCCCACCAACGCTGGTGAAGCCCTGAAGGCCCTTGCCACCGCTGTTGTCACTGCAGCCGGGGTCGCAGTTGTTGTTGCCACCCTTGCCACCGTTGCTGCCGTTGCTGAAGTTGCAGCTCGTGTCGCAACCGTTGTTGTTGCCACCCTTGCCACCGTTGCCACCAACGCTGTCGAAGCTCAGGCCACCGTTGCCACCATTGCCACCGTTGTTGTCGCAGCTCGTGTCGCAACCGTTGTTGTTGCCACCCTTGCCACCGTTCCCACCAACGCTGTCGTAGGCCGGACCGTTGCCACCGTTGCCACCGTTGCCGTCACTGCAGTTGTTCCCGCAGTTGTTGCTCTGGTTATCGGAGTTCCAAGATTGGTTGTCTTGGCCCCCATAGTTGCCGTTGTTGTTATTGCACTGGTTTCCGGGGTCATTGCAGTTGTTGTTATCGTTGTTGCTCTGGTTGTCTGAGCTCGACGATTGACTGTCCTGCTTCCCTTGGCCCCCATAGTTATTGTTGTTGTTGTTGCACTGGTTATTGCACTGGCTGTTGTTGCTGTTGCTGTTGTTGCTGCTGCTGCCGTAGCCGCTACCCAGGCCACCTTGGTTGTCGCACTGGTTTCCGTTGTTGTTGCACTGATTGTCCGAGTTACCGCCCTGATATCCGTCGCTTTTGCCCTGGTTGCCCTGATCGCTACGGCCACTGCATTGGTTGCCGTAGGTATTACCGCCGCTGCCCCCACTTGACGTAGCGAAGGCCGGTAGCGAGACCGCAAATGCGACCGAACCCGCCGCTAAGAGCACGAAGAGCTTCTTCTTCACAGATTCTCCTTTAGGGGCGGTAACGCACGCCCATAAATTGAGGTTTTTGCGCGAGGATCTCTCGCCTAATACCCGAGGCATTCTTCGGGCGCTTCGTCTTATTCCAAGGCGACCGAACTCGCAAGAGAAACATCATGTAAACGACGCCATTTCCGAGCACTTTGGCCTCAATGTCACACATTCAGTGGACGTTTTCATCGAAGGCTGCACGCGTCAGCTTCGTCCCCTCCGAGTTGCAGACGGCTTCCGACCGCGAGCGACGATCACTGCCCAGCGCCGCGTGGCGTGGCTCCGAAAACCCGCCGCCCGGTCACGCCTCCCGCAGCCTCTAGGCTCCCGCTCTCGTGACACCGGAGCCCGATCTTCGATTCCTCACCGAGCACGAGCACGCCGTGCTCCAGGCGGCAGCCGACCGGCTGATCCCACCGCTCGACG
>CAZLEC010001043.1:0-1309 GCA_964558245.1 uncultured Burkholderiales bacterium
TCGTTGTCGCCGTAGCGGATCTCGTCGTCGGCGACGGTGTCGTTCTCGTTGACGATCGGCAGGACACCGAGATCGAGGAGGTGCTGCAACGTGACACGGGCGTGCAAGTACTGCGAGCGGTGGAAGAAGTCGTAGGGGGTGAGCAGGACCTGCCCCGCAACGACCTCGTGCTTGCCGAGCAGCGCGCTCATCCGCTCGATCAGTCGGGGCTGACCGACGGCGGCGATCGCTTGGAGCGTGCCCATGTCGGTGGGCCGCTTGGTGAGTCCGAGCGCGGGCATGCCCGCGGCGATCGCGCCGGACATGACGAGCACGACGCGCCGGCCCGAACCTCGAGCCGCGGCAAGATCGTCGGCAAGCTTCACGAGCGCGGTCTCGTCGAGCTCGCCGGAGGGAAGCGTGATCGAGGAGGTACCGACCTTGATGACCGAGGTCGAGGAGAGGCTCAAATCGCGTCCTCGTAGGTGAGCTCGACCGTGCCGATGCGCACGACGTCGCCGTCGCGCGCGCCGGCGCGAGCGAGCGCGCGTTCCACACCCATGCGACGCAGCCGCTGCTGCACGTACGCGATCGCGTCGGCGGTCGTGACGTCGGCGAGCGCGACCGCGCGCTCTGCCGGACGTCCCTTCACGCGCCAGGCATGCGATCCCTCGCGCACCACCGAGAAGCCCTGTTCGGCGGGGCGCAGCACCACGAAAGGCTCGGGCTCGCCCTCCGCGCCACGCGCTTCGTCGACGAGCAGCGCGATCCGGCTGACGAGCTCGTCGAGGCCGGCGCGCGTCACCGCCGACACGGTGAGCCCGTCGAACTGCTCGGTCGCGACATCGGCCTTGCTCCCCACGACGACGCGAGGCCGGTCGAGCAGGTCGGGCCGGTAGCGCCCCAACTCGTCGAGCAGCACGCGCGCCTGTTCATCGGGACCGCGCCCGTCGAGCGGTGCGAGGTCGCAGAGCACCACGAGCACGCGCGCCCGCTCGATGTGGCGCAGGAACTGGTGGCCCAGTCCCTTGCCTTCGGCGGCGCCTTCGATGAGGCCGGGCATGTCGGCGAGCACGAACTCGCGATCTCGCCACCGAACGACTCCGAGATGTGGTTCCAGCGTCGTGAACGGGTAGTCGGCGATCTTCGGCTTCGCCGCGCTCACCGCGGAGATGAGCGTCGACTTGCCGGCGTTGGGAAAACCGATGAGCGCGGCATCGGCCAACAACT
Source organism: uncultured Burkholderiales bacterium (assembly GCA_964558245.1). GTDB lineage: Bacteria > Actinomycetota > Acidimicrobiia > IMCC26256 > PALSA-610 > JBBQER01. The sequence continues at coordinate 1,210 of CAZLEC010001043.1, forward strand.
TCAGCTCCAGCCGGAGCCACCGCTCTTCGCCGTACTCGCCCTGCTCCGCGAAGCTCGGCGCTCGGCGCGCGTTCGAGAGGAAGCGCGCGTTGCCGCGCCC
>CAZLEC010001044.1:0-1306 GCA_964558245.1 uncultured Burkholderiales bacterium
GGTGTTCACGGTGCAGGGAGTCGCTCGCAGCGGATCGGCCGTTCGGCCGGGGGTCGCTCGGGTCTCCGATCCACGGCAGGGTTAGCTGCTGATGCACCGAAGTTACCTGGACCGTGCGACACCGTCGGCGGGCGGGACTCTCACGCTGTCGAGCCACGACGCGATCTCGTCGGGATCGAAGCGGAGGAGGTGTCCCCACTTGACGAACGGGATCCGCCGCTCCGCGACGAGTCCGGACGTGTCGCTCTGTGACACCCAGGTGCTCCGCGACACCGCCGATGTCGAGCAACCTCGGCAACCTTGCCTGCGACAACCCGATCAGTTCCTCCTGTACGACGATCTCCCTGTAGATCGAATAGCGCGCGCGACCCCCTCGCGCGCGCGAAACAATCTCGAAAAATCTCGAGCGCCGACAGGTCGCGATGCTGCTGCCTCGCCGAGGTACGTCGCGAGAATGCGTTCCGAACCTGCATTCTGGGTCGCGGTCGTATCGGGGATTTGGGCAGTGCAGTTCGTGTTCGGGCGGTCGGTGGGTCGTTGTGCTCGGATTGTCGGTCGGTCTGGGGTGGTGGTTCATCGTTGTCGTGCGGATGGGCGGGGTGGCAGTCGACTTGTTGTAAGTAATGATGCAGTCCGTTCCGGGGCCGTCGCGTTCGCAATCTCTCGGGTCACTTGGAGTCGGCGCGTGCGAGTGCGGCTTCGAGGCGACGGAGCTCGCTGACTTGCCAGGCTTGGAAGGTCGCGCTCGCGGGTGCGAGCGTTTCGGTCACGGTCGTGACCGGGATACCGTTGCTGCGGGATTCGCGGACGAGTCGTTGAATGTCGGGCGTCGAGTTCTGACTGTTGAACACGAACACCTTGATTTGGTGTTCCTGAATCTGCGTGTCGGCGATCTCTTTGTCGTTGGCCGTGGGTTCTGTTCCTTCGGCGATCGCGTCGAGGAACGATTCTGGTGTCATCATCTTCAGCCCAAGTGTCTGCGCGAGCGGCGTCACGATGCTCTCCGACGCGCCGATCGGCGTGCCGGTGTATCGCTGCCTGATCTGCGCGATCAGCGCGTTGTACGGGGCAAGTGTGCGGGTCTCGAACGTGTGCGCGTTGCGGACGTAGTCCGATCGGTGGGCCGGATCGACGGTCGCGAGATCGCTGGTCAACCGCGCGATGACATGCTCGACAGAGGCTGCGGAGTACCACTGGTGCGGATTACCACCGGCTCGCATGCCGAGTACGTCACCGACGTTCAACACGGCGCGCCCGGACACGGAACTGGCGTTGATCAACTGCTGCATCCAGGGGTCGTAGCCGA
>CAZLEC010001045.1:0-1301 GCA_964558245.1 uncultured Burkholderiales bacterium
TACCCCGTCGCCGCGTTCCCGTACACGATGCGCTCGCTCGGCTCCGGCACGTGGATCCTCGACATGAACGTGCTGAACGGGTATCAGATCGCCGATCTCTCGACCCACCGCTCCGACGGCTTCATCGTCAACAACCTCTGGGCCACCGCCTTCGCCAAGGGCATCAGTGCCGGCGGCAACTCCCAGCACGGCTTGCTGCAGCGCATCGTGATCTCCTACGGCGACCTCTATCAGAGCCGCTATCGCAACTCGCCACACTCCTACGGAGTGGACGCGATCCGCATCTACACCGCCAAGCACGCCATCGCCTACTACCTCGGCGACATCGACCACCTGGAGTCACTCGGCGCCGCGTCGTTCACGGTGCAACACAATCTCGTGGCGTATCGCACGTCGGCGCACGCGCCGGGCCTGACGAACGCGACGCTGTTCGCGTCGAGCAGCGACTCCGCGTCGCTCTCCGGCTTCGTGCTCAGCGCGGGAAATCACATCTCGTTCGTCGGGTTGCTGTCGGTATCGCCCTACGACCCCGACGGCCTGTTCACGGTTCCGGCGTTCAAGGGTGCGGCGACGGTGTACGACGCCACGCTCGACCGCGGCGGCAAACTCATCCGCCAGGGCGGCACGCTCGAGATGTTCCACGAGCACCTCTGACACTCACTGCCAACTCCCGCTACTTGAGGTCGCCCAGGCCCAGGTCGGTATCGCCCGCACCGGTCGGCTCCGACTCCGCCGCCGCCTCGACCTCGGTGATCGGGAGCTCGGTGAAGAGGTAGAGGCGGAGCGTGCGGTCCCACGCCGGGTCGTTGCGCCGCAACCACTCGAGCGTCATCGCGGCGTGCTCCCGCTCCTCGTCGCGATTGTGCGCGAGCACGGCGCGCAACGCGTCGTCGGTCGTGGCGTCGACGCGCTGCGCGTACCAGTCGATCGCTTCCAACTCTTCGATCAACGAAACGATGGCGCGGTGGCGCTCGATTGTCGCCGGCGACAATGCGTCGACCGACTCGTGGTATCCCGCGTGCTCAGCCAAGCGTTACCAATGGTACCAGCGGCGTTCGGCGCCCGCCGCGAAGAAGCCGATGATCCAGAGCGCGAGCGCGAGTACTGCGACGAACCAGAGGACCTTGACCGCAAAACCCAATCCAAAGAGCAGTGCAACTACGAGCAACGCGAGGAGGATCGCCATGTCAGTGTTCCTTTCGTCGTGACGAAAGGTGTACCCCGATCAGCTGCGATCAAACCGGGATGGGATCGCCGTCGACTTTCACGACGAGGATCGCGACGTCGTCGCGCGGCTCGGA
>CAZLEC010001046.1:0-1300 GCA_964558245.1 uncultured Burkholderiales bacterium
TGCCGTTCTTCACCCAGATGATGGCGCAGAACGTGTACGTGATCCCGAAGGTCGAGTTCAACTGGCAGGCCGCGGTCACGAACACCACGCCGGTCGCGGCCTACCGGGGCGCGGGCCGGCCCGAGGCGATTCATCTGGTCGAGCGCACGCTCGACATGGCCGCCGACGAGCTCGGCATCGACCCGATCGAGATCCGCCGCACCAACTTCATCCCGCCCGAGGCGTTCCCGTTCGCGACCGTCACCGGTCTCGGCGCGATCTACGACAGCGGCGAGTACTCGAAGGCGCTCGACGTCGCGATCGAGAAGGCCGGCTACGACGCGCTGCGCGCCGAGCAGGCCGCCCGGCGCGAGCGGGGCGACACCAAGATGCTCGGCATCGGCGTGGCGTCGTACCTCGAGATCAGCGCGCCGCTCACGTTCAACCGCGAGTACGGATCGGTCGAGATCGAGGCCGACGGCACGGTGACGGCCCGCGTCGGCACCAGCGCGCACGGCCAGGGCCACGAGACGACGTTCGCGATGATCATCAGCGACGCGCTCGGTGTCCCGATGGAAGACGTACGCGTGGTGCACTCCGACACCGCCCAGGTTTCGCGCGGCGGGGGCACGGGCGGGTCGCGTTCGTTGCAGATCGGCGGCAGCGCGCTGTTCCAGGCCAGCGAAGAGGTGCTGGCCCAGGCCAAGCAGCTCGCCGCGCACATGTTGGAGGCGAGCCCCGACGACATCGTGATCGGCGACGGCGGTGGCCTCGAGGTCGCGGGCGTGCCCGCGAGCCGGCTCTCGTGGGTGGAGCTCGCGACCGCGGTGAAAGACCCGCTGCGCCGGCCGGCCGACATGCTCGACCGCCTGTGGCACGAGCTCGACTACGTGTCCGACGGGTCGTCGTTCCCGTTCGGCTCGCACATCGCGGTGGTGGAGGTCGACGCCGAGACGGGCCGGGTGGAGCTCCTGCGCATCGTCGCCGTGGATGACTGCGGCAAGATCGTCAACCCGTTGCTCGTCGCCGGCCAGCAGCACGGTGGCATCGGTCAAGGTGTCGCGCAGGCGCTCTACGAAGAAGTGCGCTACGACGCCGACGGCAACCCGATCACCGCGAACCTCATGGACTACGCGATGCCTTCGGCCGCCGAGCTGCCCTCCTACGAGGTGTTCAACACCGAGACGCCGAGCCCGCACAACCCGCTCGGCGCGAAGGGCATCGGCGAGTCGGCCACGCTCGGATCGACACCGGCGGTGCACAACGCGGTCGTCGACGCGGTCTCGCACCTCGGTGTGCGCCACCTCGACATGCCGTGCAC
>CAZLEC010001047.1:0-1299 GCA_964558245.1 uncultured Burkholderiales bacterium
GGAGCATAACGACGCGGTGGCGATTCCAGCCGCCATGTTGACCTCCGAGCCCGATTGTCATCGCCGCGTGGTTGCCGGCGCTGGCCGGCGCGTGTGGGGCCGGGCTCCGGTCGATCGTTGAGCACTCATGTCTACGACCTCGCCGACCGCGGAGGTTGCCGGCGAGTTGGGTCGCGACGAGAGGGCGAAGGCTAGCCATGCGCTAGACACGCTCGAAGGGTGGACGTAGCGCGGGCAGAACCTCGAAACGGAACGAGGGCAGGGTCGTGTCGCGACGAAGCATGTCTTCGCTGGGTGGGCTGGGATAAGGCAGGTCCGGCAGCACCGTGAACCAGCAAGCCTGGTGCACGGCGTCGATTACTCCTGCGTTGCAGAGGTACAGGTCGATCCAGTAATCCCCCGGATGGAGCCAAGGCTGATCGAGCGCAAGTCGACCAACCAGCGTCGAACCTTGATCATCGACTCTGTACCAGATGCCGAGAGTGCTCGAGTCGATGTGCGCGATCGCGTCGCCGTCGGCATTGTGAATTACGGCGGAGACGAAAAATCGTGGCTGCGCATCGTCAACTACTTCGACGGAGAATCGGAAGACCTTCGGCTCGACCACGTTGAACGACTCCTTTTCGGCGTCGATCGATCGGACTCTGAGCTCGCCGGACCCGTTGCGCCTGCGGTCGTCTGGGATTACCGAAGAGCGTGCGAGGCGCAGGTACTCCGAAACCGCGGCTTCCGGCGGAGCGACGGTCACAAGCGCGCCATCTGAGAACACCGCCACTCGACCACAAAGCGCCGCTATCGACCGCATCTGGTGACTCACGAGTAGCACGGTGCGCCCGTCCTGTGCCACCTCCCGAATCTTCTCCCCACATCGCGCCTGGAAGTCAGCATCACCGACAGAGAGGACCTCGTCGACGAGCAGTATCTCCGTGTCGAGGTGCGCGGCTACCGCGAACGCGAGGCGGACGTACATTCCGCTAGAAAACCGCTTGACGGGAGTGTCGAGAAATTGTGCGACTCCGGCGAAGGCGACGATCTCCTCGAAACGGCGATCGATTTCCTTCGTGCGCATCCCGAGGATGGCGCCGTTCAGATAGACATTCTCACGCCCTGTGAGCTCGGGATGAAATCCGGTGCCGACCTCCAGCAGGCTTCCGACGCGGCCGTAGAGACGCACCTCGCCTTTCGTCGGTGGCGTGATGCGTGAAAGCAACTTCAGCAGCGTGCTCTTGCCGGCACCGTTGCGGCCAATTACGCCCAGGACTTCTCCCTTGTGAACGTCAAGGCTGACATCGTTCAGGG
>CAZLEC010001048.1:0-1298 GCA_964558245.1 uncultured Burkholderiales bacterium
CGGGCCCGGGCTCGACGTCGACGACGAATCGGTAACCGTCGGCGCGGAGCGTCTCCGCCCCGACCGAGTGGCGGGCGGTGCTCAGGCCCACATGAACGCGCCACCGTCGGCCATGAAGGTGTGGCCGGTGAGGTAGCGGCAGGCATCGGAGCACAGGAACCACGCGAGCGGACCGATGTCGAGCTCCGGATCACCCTGGCGTTTCATCGGGCAGTTCTCGATGAAGATGCGGTAGCCCTCGCTCTGCTTCGCGGCGTCGCCGTGGTGTGTCGCGGCCGCAGGCGCGATCGCGTTCACGACGATGCCGTCGGCCGCCCATTCGCGCGCCGCCGTGCGCGTGAGCGCACGCACGGCTTCCTTCGACGCGTTGTACGCCGCGAACCCGGCGCCGCCGGTGATGCCCATCGACGAGGCGAAGTTGACGATCCGGCCCCATCCCTGCGCGCGCATGTGCGGGTACACCGCTTGCATCGCCCACAACGTGCCCTTCACACCGGAGTCGTAGAACACGTCAACGTCGCCTTCCGACACCTCCGCGATCGGCGACAACGGCCGGAACGTCTGCGCGTTGTTGATCAGCCCGTCGACCCGGCCGAACCGCTCGACGGTGGCGGCGACCATCGCGTCGATCTGGTCGCGCTGCTGGATGTCGCACACGACGCCGAGGTTCTCGATCCCGAGCTGTCCGAGCTCGCGGCAGGTGTCGGCCATGAGCTCGTCCTTCCACTCGGCTACGACGATCCGCGCCCCGCCCTTCCCGAGGTGCAACGCCATCCCCTTGCCGATGCCCTTGCCGGAACCGGTGACGATCACGACCTTGCCGTCGACCGTGTGCATCTCGCTCGCAGTAGCTGACATGCGTGTCAGATTAACGATGCGGCTTCGCGCTACGGCCCTCCGTCACGGGCATCCCCTCACCCGACCACCGGGCCTCTGCTCTGCGCCCGGCCAACAGCAGGCCGTACGCTCGGCCGCCATGAGCGAGAGCAGTTCCCGGCTTTCCGGTACGACCGTCCTCGTCACCGGCGGCGGCAGCGGCATCGGCCGCGCGACTTCCCGGCGCGCCGCTCGAGAGGGCGCGAACGTGGCGGTGGTCGACCGCCACCGCGACAACGCCGAGGAGACCGCCGCGATGATCCGCGCCGAGGGAGGCAACGCGGCCGCCTACCCGTGTGACGTCGCCGACGACACCGAGGTCACGAACACGGTCGCCGCCACGAACCGCGACCTCGGACGCATCTCCGGCGTGGTGACCGCAGCGGGCATCTTTCACGGTCCTGATCTTCGCCCCGCCCACG
>CAZLEC010001049.1:0-1294 GCA_964558245.1 uncultured Burkholderiales bacterium
GCTTCGGTGTCGTCGCCGGTTTCGATCTCGGCTTCTGCTTCGACCGGTTCGACCGTGAGTTCGGCGGTCGCGGTGGCCGCCGCTTCGGTCTCGGTGTCAGCGGTTGCAGCGTCGAGCAGGAGCTCGGCGCGGCGCGCCTCCTTCTTGCGACGGCGCCGGCTCTTGGCCGACTCGGGTGACACCGCCACGCTTGCTTGGGCGACGGGCTCGGCGAAGAGTCGGTCCCACCGTCCGACGGTTGCTTCGATCTCGGCGATCGGCTCGGCTTCGAGGTCCGCAAGCTGGTCGACCTCGGCGGCGGCCTCCGGCTCGATCGGGAGTGATTCAACCGCGACCACCGCGGCTTCTTCGGTCTCGATGGTCGCGACGGGTTCGGGTTGCTCGTGCGCGGTCTCCGGCCCATGGTCGACGTCGGCGGCGCCCTCGGGCTCCACGCCAGCCGGGTCGGGACTGATCGCGATGCTGCGCCGGATGCCGTTGGCGCGGTGCCGAAGCCGGCCGTTGCGCGCGGCCGGAGCCGGCTCTACGGCGAGCTCGATCTCGTCGACGGCTGCATCGCCGTTCGCGGTGGGCGTCACCGACTCCGCGGCGGGCTGGGTCGCGTTCTCGAAGACCGGTGCGACTTCGACCTCGTGTCCGACTTCGGTGTCGTCGCCGGCGTCGACCAGAACCGGCGCGACGGGCAGCTCGACGCGGCGTGCGGCCACGGCGCGGCGGCGCCGGTTGAGACGACCGTTGACCGAGTTCGGCGAAGGCTGGTGGCGCGTCGCTATGTCGTTGCGTGGGGTCGACTCCGAGGCCAGCCGGTCCCATCGGCCGATGGGCCTTCCGCCGGGATCGTCGTCGGGGTCGAGGTCAGGGTCGGGATCGGGATCGTCATCGGTCCCGGCTTCGGCGGCGCGACCGACGGTGAGGTCGATGACCGTCTCGGGGGCGTTGGCGATCGCCTCGAGCTCCGGTTCGGGTTCGGCGTAGTCGGCGATCTGCGCACTCGTGACCGGTGCCGCGGGAATCACTGAATCGGGGCGCGAGGTCGTGTCGGGAGTGAGACGGCGCCACGGCGAGGCGGGCCGATCCGTTGCCGGCTCTGATTCCGCGATCTCCGCGGCCGCGCGCTCGGTCGGCTCGGCAAGCGCGTGCGGGACAGCGGGCGGGCGCGTGCGGGCTTCTTCGACGAACCGCCGCCAGCGACCCTGCATCGGCTCGCGTGGTGCGGCCGCCGCGGCTTCCGGCGCGACGTCGATGACCGCGACGGTTGGTTGTGCGGGTTCGGGTTCGGTGCTCGGTTCGGGTG
>CAZLEC010001050.1:0-1291 GCA_964558245.1 uncultured Burkholderiales bacterium
CGCCGACGCCGGCAAGGTGCGCGCGACTCGCGGGCTCGGCGCGGTCGTGCACGCCCAGCACGCGCCGCGAACGACCGTGCACGTCGACGACGAACGCGAGCGTCAGGGCCGGCCAGCGATGACTCACGACCAGCACGTCGTACGACTCCTCGAGCGCGACGCTCTGCTCGACGACCAGGCTCCGGATGCGGGCGCCGCCGTGATCGCTCAAGTGGCGATGCAGCTCCTCGACCCACGGTTCGGCGGTGAAGACCAGCGCGACCTCGGGCTCGGTCACGAGTTCACGCCCGGGGTCCCGACCGCGCTCGCCGACGGCTCGAACGGCGCGGCCGACGAAAGCGGCGTCGCTCCGGTCGCGCGCACCAATGTGATGGTGCCGGTCTCCAACGCGGAGGCGATGCGCGCCGCGGCGTCGGAGGCCACCGCCACGGTCACACTCGCGTCGTCGGAACCCTGCAACGGCCCGCTCCCCCGGCTCGAGAACGCGAGAACCGGAACGTTGACCGCGACGTAGCCACTGCGGCCGCTGTTGCGCAGCACGCTGAGCACGTCGACGCGATCGCCGGTGACGAGCGCGCCACCGACCGCTCGACTCCGCGGGATCGGAAAGCTCATCGCGCGCGGTGCGCCGCCGGCCGCGGCCGCGCGCAGCGCGTCGCGGGTCACGAGCGCACCGGCCGCGATCCGCTCGACGGCGACCCGGCCCTGTAACCGCCGCAGCTCGGACGCGTCGTAGAGCGTCGCGAGCACGTGATCGTCCACGTGCACGGCCGTGACCCGCAGCGAATGGCTGTCGATGACAGTGCCGGGCGCGATGTCGCGCGCGGCCGCGAGCATCGGCCGGGAGTGGTCAGCCGCGTGCAACGCGCTCAGCGTGAAGAGCGCACCGAGCACGCCCGCGAGCACCATGACGACGTGGCCGGTGGAGACCCGGCTCGTGAGGGCGCGCCGACGCGCCGCAACCACAGCATTCGCCCGTGCCGCCCCCACAGCCCTCCTCCATGTCGGCCGCGGTATCCGGCCGATATCTCAGCAAGGCGGCTCCACGGCCAACAAGAGAAAGTTGTCGTGGGAATCGCGATTCACGAAGCCGGGCTTCCGGAATTGCCGGCCGGCCCGGCGCCAGGGCGGGCGGACGGGCGCACGCACAGGTTCCTCTCAAGGCCCTCCCGGGGGCCGCCGACTTTCGGGTTGAACAACACCGGAAGAAGAGGGCTGGCCGGCCATGGTCGACGTCGTGACGTTCTGCGGGAATTGCGGCAACCCATCGGGCGACGCCGCCGACCGGTTC
>CAZLEC010001051.1:0-1276 GCA_964558245.1 uncultured Burkholderiales bacterium
GGCGGCGATGAGGGGGAACTTTGAGGCGTTTCGGCACGGTCAGTGTCCTGCTCGCGGTTGTGCTGCTCGCAGCCGCGTGCGGCGGCGGCAAGAAGATCAACGCACCCTCCACACCCTCGAGCTCGACCAACGCCGCCGAGACGACGTCTGACGTCTGCAAGACGACGCAGCTCACGGCGTCGGAAGTCGGAGTCACGCCGACGACGATCACCGTCACGGTCGTCGCCGACACCGGTTCGACGCTCCGTCCCGGCCTGTTCCAAGGGTCGGTCGACGGCGTGAAGGCGTGGGCGAAGTACATCAACGCCAACGGCGGGCTCGCCTGCCGCCAGGTGGTGGTGAAAGCGGCCGACTCGAAGCTGACTCCCGACGACGCGAAGAACTCGATCACCACCGCGTGCCAGAGCTCGCTCGCGATGGTCGGCACGACCGCACTGTTCCTCGACGACATGACGCCGGCCGAGCAGTGCAAGGACAAGACCGGCCAGCCGGTCGGCATCCCCGACATGGCCGTGCTGCAGACGTACGCGGCCGAGCAGTGCTCCAAGATCTCGTTCGCGGCCCTGCCCACCTCGGGCTCGTGCCCGTACACGTCGGGAGTGCGCACCTTCAAGGAGCTCTCGACCACCACCGACTACTACTTCAAGAAGTACGGCACCGGGTCGCTGCACGGCGTGTTCCTCGTGCCCAACGACCTGCCCTCGACGATCTCGGCCTCCACGCCGTTGTTCGCGGCCGACGAGAAGTTCGGTGTCAAGAAGGACGCGGAGTTCGGGATCAGCGCGCTCGCGACGCAGTCGGCGTACACCTCCGACGTGCAAGCGCTGAAGACGAACAAGTCGACGTTCGCCCGCGACGGCGCCGACTACGTGAGCGACGTGTTCTTCCGCAAGGAAGCGCAGGTGCAGGGTGTGAACACCGTGAAGGTGTGGGACTGCTCGCTGCAGTGCTACGACCAGCGGTTGATCACCACCGGCGGGTCGGCGGTGGAGAACCAGTACGTCTGGCTCTCGTTCCTACCCTTCGAGGACCGGGGCCACAACGCCGAGCTCGACAACTTCCTCCAGTACGACACCGCCCCGGACGCGTTCGGCGCCCAGGCCTGGGTCGCCGGACAGATCTTCGCGACCGCGGTCAACTCGATCGTCGCCAAGAGCGGACCGAACGCCTTGACGCGGCCCGCACTGCTGACCGCCATCCGTGGCATCACGAACTTCGACGACAACGGCTTCATCGCGCCCACCACCATCGGTGGCACGGTCGCCAGCAAGTGCCT
>CAZLEC010001052.1:0-1273 GCA_964558245.1 uncultured Burkholderiales bacterium
AGGAGTACGCGGGTCGCGAGGGCGACATCGTCACCGGCATCATCCAGCAGACCGACGCCCGCTACACCCTGCTCGACCTGGGCCGGGTCGAGGCGCTGCTGCCGCAGGCCGAGCAGGTCCCGGGTGACCGCTACGACCACGGCGCCCGCATGAAGGCCTACATCGTCGAGGTCCGCAAGACCGCCAAGGGCCCGCAGATCGTCGTCTCGCGCACGCACCCGGGTCTGGTTCGCCGGCTGTTCGAGCTCGAGGTCCCCGAGCTCGTCGACGGTGTCGTCGAGATCCGCGCCGTCGCGCGCGAGCCCGGGCATCGCACCAAGCTCGCGGTCGCGTCGAACGATCCCAACGTCGATCCCGTCGGCGCGTGCGTGGGCGCCCGCGGTATGCGAGTCCGCCAGGTCGTGAACGAGCTGCGCGGCGAGAAGGTCGACATCGTTCCGTACAGCGCCGACGGCCCCGAGTTCGTGATGCGTGCGCTCGCACCCGCGAAGGTGCGCCAGGTGCGCTTGCACGAAGACACCGGCATCGCCGAAGTGATCGTGCCCGACTTCCAGCTGTCGCTCGCGATCGGCAAGGAAGGTCAGAACGCCCGCCTCGCGGCGCGCCTGACCGGCTGGCGCGTCGACATCAAGAGCGAGACCCAGCTCGCCGAGGAGGAGTCGGGCGCGGGCTACGCCGAGGGCGAGTGGGTCGAGGGTCCCGACGGCACGCTGATGTGGCAACCGGCCGAAGGCGGCGAGGCGATCAGCGCCGCCGAAGCGGGCTACGCGACGTTGGGCGCCGACGCCCCGCCGCCCGAGGCCGCGTCGGGCGACGCGCCCGCGGCAGCGCCGGGCGAGGCCGAGGTCGAGGAATCGAAAGCGGGCGGCGGCGAGGAAGAGGAAGCCAAACAACCGGAAAGCACACCGGAAGCGAGCACACCGGCACCGGTCGACGTGGTGGAGGAGACCTGACGCCGGCCGGGGGGCGCCTCGCAACGCCACGCCGGTCGGGGGTAGTTCCCGCGGTTCCGCAGCGCACCTGCGTCGGGTGCCGCCGCCGGGGCTCCCCGAGTGGCTGGCAGCGGGTCGCAGCGGGCCGCGACGGCGCGGTGCGCACAGGTCGAACCGCGCCCGGCCGGGGTGCGTGGTGCTGCTCCAACGAATGCATCGAGGAAGCGGTTCGGCGCGGTGCCCTCACCCGGGCGCTGCGACGGCAGCTGACGACAACCGAGCTCGACGAGCTCCGCGCGACACTATGTAACTGAACTAGCAAGGAAACGGACGGCGTCTTG
>CAZLEC010001053.1:0-1266 GCA_964558245.1 uncultured Burkholderiales bacterium
TCTATGGCGGCTTGGCCGGCCGGCTCGCCGGCATCCCGGTGGTGTGGCACGTGCGCGATCGGATCGCCGACGATTACCTGCCAACGCCCGCGGTCAGGCTCGTCCGTCTGCTGAGCAGCGTGCTCCCGAGCGCGATCATCGCCAACTCCCGAGCCACGATGTCGACCCTGCCTCGCCGGCCGCGCGGGTTCTCGCTGCGGCGCGTGCTGAGCGACGCCACGAGCGACAACGACCACGACGCGGCTTCCGACGGCCTGCACGTTCTGTACAACGCCGCAGTGTTCAGCCGGGCGGATGCTCCGGCCACGCAGGAGCGTGATCAGGTCGTGGTCGGCCTCGTGGGGCGGCTGGCGCCCTGGAAGGGCCAAGACGTGTTCCTGCGGGCCTTCGCGGAGGCGTTTCCCGACCGCGGGCACGCGGTGTTGGTGGGCTCCGCGATGTTCGGCGAGGAGGCCTACGAACAATCTCTCCACGATCTCGTGCGCGAGCTCGGCATCGAAGATCGGGTCCACTTCACCGGCTTCCGCGACGACGTGCCGGCAGTGTTGCGGGAGCTCGACATCTTTGTGCACGCGTCGACCATCCCCGAGCCGTTCGGGCAGGTGATCATCGAGGCGATGGCCGCCGGGCTGCCCGTGATCGCGGCCGGCGCGGGCGGCCCCTTGGAGATCATCACCGGCGAGGTCGACGGCCTCTTCCACGAGCCCGGCGACGCGCACGACCTTGCGTCGGTGATGAAGCGCGTTGCATCAGACCCCGAGCTCCGGCGCCGGCTCGGAGATGCGGCCCGGGAGAGTGTCACTCGGTTCCGCCCCGAGAAGGTCGCGGCCGGCCTGATGATGATCTATTACGACGCGCTCACGCGCTGACACTCATCCGATCGTCTGCTCGAGCACGGCGCGGAACTCCCGGGCCGCATCCGCCCACGTCCAGAGGTCTGCCGGCGGAGCGGGTTGCTTCGGATCGTTGAGCGCGTCGCGCATTGCCGCTCCGAAGGTCTGCGGGCTCGCGACCCGGACCGGTGGCCCGAGGTCGCGGAAGCCCGCCACCGGAGTCGCGACCGTAGGCGTGCCGACCGCGAGGCACTCGCGCGCCTTGATCGGGTCGAGGCTCTCGGTGAACGGAGTCACGACGTGTGGGATGACGATCACATCGGCGTGTTGCAAGTAGGCCGGCACTGCTTCGTACGGCCGCATTCCGAGCACGCGCACGTTGCGGCGGCGTGTGAGCTCGGCGCGCGCCGCATCCTGCAGGCAGTCGGGCCCC
>CAZLEC010001054.1:0-360 GCA_964558245.1 uncultured Burkholderiales bacterium
CGGAACTCGTTACTGGAATCTTTCGGATACGACCCGGCCGGCGGGGATCGCGGCTTTGATGGATGCGGTCACCTGCCGGTAGATCGCCGGGAAGTAACCGAGCGGCGTCGCTTCCTTCTCGCACTGTGTGATCACGTCGTCGAAGGCGGTCAACACGTCGTCGATCGTCGAGAGCTCACTGAGTCGCGGCACGGGCACCTCCGTCGTCGTGATCTTGCAACAATGCTCCGGCGTTCTTCTCGATGAGGCCGTACCCGCAGCGCCGGCCCGTCTCGAACGCGCACTCCAGGAGCGGGCGCGCGTCGGCGTCGCGACCGGAGTCCTGCAGCACTTGGCCCCAGCCCGTCTGCGCCAGTGCGG
>CAZLEC010001054.1:370-1259 GCA_964558245.1 uncultured Burkholderiales bacterium
CTCGTGCATCGCGATCGCGCGCGCCAACATGTCGTCGGCCACATCGAACGCGCCCAACGTTGCGTGCAGCAGGCCGAGCGACCACGAGACCGCGCCACCGAAGCCGCCGCCCGACTGCGCGAACTGGCCGTCGTACGGCTCGAGGAGCCCGAGGAGCTCGCACGCGGCGACCCGATCGTCGAGGTCGTGGGCGATCCGCGCCCACACCGCGAGGCTGGTCATCCACGAGCCCTCATAGGGAATCGAGTCGAATCCGCGGTCGAGCGCCTCGTCGAGCAGCGCCCGGGCCGGCGCGGGCTCGCCGACGTCGAGGTGGCACCGGGCGAGGATCGCGGAGAACCCGAGGATGCCCGGGTTCGCCGCGACGAGCTGGCCGACCAGGGGGATCAATTCGGCCGACCGGCCCTGTTGGAGCCGGACCGCGGCGAGCTGCGAGCCGTACCAGCTGAACGCGTCGGGCTGACCGGTGTCGATGCCGAACTGCAGGTTGGCGTTCGCCTTCGCCTCGGCCGTTTGCAGGTCGTCGCCGAGGAGCGAACGCAGGATGTCGAACGCGCCCCCGAGCCAGACCAGCGTCGGGTCCGGATGGTTGGTGACGATCTCGCGCATGTGTTCGAGCGCGCGGTCGGCCGCGTCGATGTCGCCCTGCTGGTAGCCGGCCGCGCACAGGTTCCCCGCGGCCATGAACGCGGCCAACGGATCGCCGATCTCACGCGCGAGCTCGCTCGATTCGGTCGCCAGGCGCACGCGCAGCTCGAGCGTGTGGGGTCGCCAGCCGGTACCGGGGTGCGTCAACGCGCGCAACAGGGTGGAGGGATCACCGAGGCGGCGCGCCATCTCGAAGCCGGCCGCACCCAGCTCCTCCGCGCGCATCCAGTCGACGGAGACG
>CAZLEC010001055.1:0-1258 GCA_964558245.1 uncultured Burkholderiales bacterium
GTCGGAGCCTCGAACCGCTCGTAGAACGCGGTCGCGTCGTGGCTCTCGCGCCGGCCCGCGCCGAAGTTGGAAGTCGCCGTCGGACGACGGCGCGATGCCTGACTCGGTTCTCGGGCTCCGGGGCGCGCCACGCGGGAAGCGTACGCGGTGGGTGCGCCACCATGACGGATTCCGCGCGCACCCTCGCGCCCTCCGCGCGAACGACGCCAATGACACCATCTGATGGTGCAATTCGCGTCGCTATCGGTACCTGAAGCGCACCATCTGATGGTGCGGTTGGCGACGCGGGGGAGTTATTCGGCCACGGGGAGGTCGGTGGCGGAGGCGAGGGGCTCGAGGGGCGACGGGTCGCGCAGCGCGCCCTCGTCGAGCCGGAACCAGTAGCCGCCCAGGTTGGGGATGAGGCTGTCGATCGCCGCGCCGGCGCGGGTCGCGACCAGCCTGAGCACCCCGTGGTGGGTGACGATGATCGCCGGCGTCGGGCCCGAGAGGATCTCGGCGATCGCCGAGTCGACGCGGGCGATCACGTGCGAGTCCTCCTCCCCGCCGGGCATGGCCGGCAACTCGCCCCGCCGCCACGCGAGCCGCATCCCCGGCCAGCGCTCGTCGATCTCGTCGGAGGTGCGGCCTTCCCAGTCGCCGCCGCTGCGCTCGCGCAGGCCGGGGTGGGGGCTGGTCGCGGCGCCCAACGTCGACGCGATGATCTCGGCCGTCTGGCGGGCCCGACCGAGGTCGGAGCAGTGGACGGTCTCGGGGAAGAATCCCGACCCGGCGATGGCCTCGGCCCGCTGGAGCGCCTGCTTCTCGCCGAGGGCGGTGAGCGGAGCGTCGAGCCAGCCCTGCCAGCGTCGCTCGGCGTTCCATTCCGACTGGCCGTGGCGGATGATCAGGAGGTCCTGCACGGTTGGCCAGTGAAGCAGAGCGGCCGCGCCGGCTTGCCTCATTTCGAGCGCAACGCCAAACTTGACCGCTCGGTCTAGTTCTCCGACCAGCCGATCTTCACGAGCCTGGAGGCTGCAATGCCCAACGCCGTCATCGTCGACGCCCTTCGCACCCCGCTCGGCCGCCGGAACGGGAAGTTGAAGGACCAGCACCCCGTCGACCTGGCCGCACAGATCCTGCGCACGATCGTCGAGCGCAACGGGATCGATCCCGCCCTCGTCGAGGACGTGATCATGGGCTGCGTCATGCAGGTCGGGGAGCAGGGCATCAACATCGCCCGCAACGCGGCGCTCGCCGCCGGCTTCCCGGAGTCGAC
>CAZLEC010001056.1:0-1257 GCA_964558245.1 uncultured Burkholderiales bacterium
TGTGCGCGAGCACGTCCTTGTGGCGGTGAATCGGGTCCTGCTCGAGCTCCATCGCGTTGAGCTCGGGCAGGAACTCGGCGGCCAACTTCGTGCGGGCGATGAGCCACAGCCCGGCCGACGGATCCTCGGCGAGCAACAGCTTCGACAACTCGTCGCGGATGCGCTCCGCGCTGATGATCCGCAGCCGTTCCCGCATCTCCTCGACCGCGTGCACGAGATCGGCGTCGGGCTCGAAACCGAGCGTGGCGACGAACCGCGCGGCTCGCAGCATGCGCAACGGGTCGTCGCCGAAGGAGACCTCGGGCGAGAGCGGGGTCCGCAGCCGCCGCGCCGCCAGGTCGACAAGACCGTCGTAGGGGTCGAGGAGCTCGGGTTCGTCCAGCGCGATCGCGATCGCGTTGATCGTGAAGTCGCGGCGCGACAGGTCCGTGGCCACGTCGTCGGAGAACGAGACCTCCGGCTTGCGGCTGTCGTCGCGGTAGATCTCGGCGCGGAACGTCGTGATCTCGAGCCGATCGCCGTCCTTCTCGGCACCAACCGTCCCGAACCGTTCGCCTTGCAGCCAGACCGCGTCGGCCCAGCCCTTGACGACGCGCTCGATCACGTCGGGGCGAGCATCGGTGGCGATGTCGATGTCGGAGTCGGGCCGGGTGCGGTCGAGGAACGCATCGCGCACGCTCCCGCCCACGAGGTACGCGCGGTGTCCCTCCTGCGCGAGACGCCGCGACAGCTGTTGCGATGCGGAGTCGGGCTCGAAGAACCGCGCGAGGCGCGGCGGGACAGCGGTCACAGCCGTGCATTCTGGCGGGTACCGGTGCCGGAAGCCGCTTTGTTGGGGAATTGACTAGCCCGCGGTGGCTTGCTCCGACGCCCGCTGCATCGTGAACTGCTCGATCATCAACCGCAGGTCGTGCGGGCTGGTCGAGGCCGCGAGGGCCTCGCGCAGGTCGATCAGGCCCTCGCTGTAGATGCTCAAGAGGCTCTGGTCGAACGTCTGCATGCCGTAGTACTCGCCCTCGGAGATGATCTGCTCGATCTCGTGCGTCTCGTCGGCGTTCACGATCTTGTCGTAGATACGGCCTGTCGCCACCAGGATCTCCACCGCCGGGATGCGCCCGCCGGTGCGGCGCTCGACGAGGCGCTGGCTCACGATGCCGCGCAGCGAGCCCCCGAGCGACATGCGCACCTGCCGTTGCTCGTGCGGGGGGAAGAAGTCGATGATGCGGTTGATCGAGTCGGTCGCGCTGATCGTGTGCA
>CAZLEC010001057.1:0-1254 GCA_964558245.1 uncultured Burkholderiales bacterium
CGAACGACTGCGGGTCCATCGCGTACTCCTCGGGCGGGCGGCCCGCGACCGCGTTCAGCCCGATGTTGGGCAGCTCGGCGCCCATGAACTGCCACACGTCGATCCCGCTGTCCTTGCGCACCAGCTTGGGCGCGACCTCGGCGTGCTTACCGGTCAGGCGGCCTTCGAACAGGTCGGGCGGCTCCACCACGTGATCGTCGACACTGACCAGCACCATGTCTTCGAGCCGCATTGCGTCCCCTTCCGGCAACCTGACGTTGCTGTCAGTCTAGGTCTCGGTCGTGGCGGGGCCAGGCGCAGATCCGCAGGCCCGGGCCGTGCGCGAGCCGGCACGGGCGATAGAGGGCCGGAGGTCGCAGCCGCATGATCGTGTCAGTCCCACACAACCGGGAGATGGTTGGGCGCGCGGAACACCGCGCCGGTGATGAAGGGCGCCTCGGCGTCGGGGTCGAGCCGCACGTTGGGCAGGCGATCGAGGATCTGGGTCAATGCCACCCGGGTCTCCATGCGGGCGAGGTGTAGGCCCAGGCACATGTGCGGGCCCCACGCGAACGCGATGTGCTGGCGGGGCGGCCGGAACATGTCGAAGTTCTCGGCGTTGTCCCAGTACCGCTCGTCGTGGTTGGCCGAGCCGATGTTCACTGCCACCACCGAACCCGCCGGTACGGGCATGCCCTCCACCACCGTGTCGCGGGTCGCGGTGCGCATGATGCCGAGCAGCGGGGGCTCCCAGCGCAGGCCTTCCTCGATCGCCTGGTTCATCAGGTTGCGATCGGCGCACAGCGCGTCGAGTTGGTCCGGGTTGGTCAACAGCCCGTAGAGCAGGTTGCTCGAGGAGCGGTACGTGGTCTCCGCGCCGGCCGGCAACAGCAGCCGCAGGAACGAGCAGATCTGCGCGTCGTCGAGCCGTTCGCCGTCGAGCTCGGCCTGCACGAGCACCGAGATCACGTCGTCGGAGGGGTGCAGGCGGCGGTCGGCGATGATCGCGCAGAAGTACTCGTACAGCGCGTTCGACGCGGCGATCGCGCGGTCGAACTCGAAGCCGGCGCTGATCATCTCGACGGCCTGGCGGTGGAAGGCGGGCAGGTCTTCGCGCGGCAGGCCGAGCATGCGTGCGATCACCAGCACCGGGAAGGGGAACGTCAGGCTGCGTACGAGGTCGCCGCGCTTGTCGTCGACGATCTCGTCGAGCATCTCGTCGACGACGCCGCGCACGAGGTCGCGTTCCCACGTCTCCATCGCCTTGCGGCTGAA
>CAZLEC010001058.1:0-1254 GCA_964558245.1 uncultured Burkholderiales bacterium
AACCCGCGGCCGCGGCCGTCGCGCCTCCGGCCACGAGCGTCGCCGCGAGCGCGATCCCCGCGATGGTCCGGCGCGCGGGCCGCCGCTTGCGAGCCGGGGGCGTGGGCGAGGCAACGTCGCGCTCGCCGACGATGCGGTCGAACAGGTCGTCGAACCCGCGCATCGACTCCAGGTCGCTCGCGTGGTCGGGGCGGAGTGGGGAGGCGCCGGCGAGCAGATGGTCGAGCTCGTCGGGACGCGGGTCCGGCGGGGCGTTCTCGGGTCGGTTCGTTCGCATGACTCCCCACATGTCGCGCGATCGGGGAATCGTTACGGCCTTCCGGGCCGGGGAACGGGCGGGAAGGGGAACGGCGCGGTCTCCCACGAGACGTCGTGGGCGGGGGCCGGTACCCGGGCTCGCCAGGCCCGCCAGCCGGCGTACGCGAGCCCGCTGACGATCCCCGTGCCGAGCACCCGCTTCGATCCTCTGCGCATCCGGCAATGGTCTCATGCGCGCGCCGGATCCGCCGAGTAGGCGAGGAGTCGCGACGCCGGACGCGGCGAAGCCGCCGCGCCGAGGCGAATCCGACAATGTGGGCGAGGAGTCGCGACGCCGGACGCGGCGAAGCCGCCGCACCGAGGCGAATCCGACAATGTGGGCGAGGAGTCGCGACGCCGGACGCGGCGAAGCCGCCGCACCGAGGCGAATCCGACGTTGAAATCGAAAGAGCAATTGACGCTCGCGCGTCTCGTTGTATGCTGAGGCTCCTATGCGCAAGAAGACGACGCCCGCCATCACGCAGCCTTCGCCGCTGCTGGGCATCCTCCTTCTTACGTAAGCGCGAGCACACATAGGTGCTCGCGCTTCACCCTCCGTGCCGATCGGCCCGGGGGGTTTTTCGTTGCGGCGTAACCCCGACTGCCCCGGGAGGGCGACATGGAAACGGTCAAGATCTTCGACACGACACTGCGAGACGGAGAGCAGTCGCCCGGCATCTCGCTCGACGTCGCCGAGAAGCTGGAGATCGCGGAGCAGCTCGCCCGGCTCGGTGTCGACGTGATCGAGGCCGGTTTCCCGATCGCCTCCGACGGTGACTTCGACTCCGTCGAGGCGATCGCCAAGTCGGTGCGCGGCCCGATCATCGCGGGCCTCTCGCGCACCAGCTTCAAGGACGTCGATCGCGCGTGGGAAGCCGTACGCCACGCCGAGCGCCCCCGGATCCACGTGTTCATCGCGACGTCGAAGATCCACATGGAGAAGAAGCTCCGCATGAC
>CAZLEC010001059.1:0-1254 GCA_964558245.1 uncultured Burkholderiales bacterium
GCGCGGGCGCCGGCGGTGGCGGTGGCGCCACCGGTGTGCTCGCCGGGGCGGCGGCCGGCGGGGTCTCGGCGCGGGGGCGGTAGTCGGCGAAGAACTCGCGCCAGCTCTCCGAGACGCCCTGCGGGTTCTCCAGGAACAGGCGGTACATCTCGTCGACGAGACCGGCGTTGGGGCCCAGCTCCCCGCGCTCGGTCATGTCAACGGCGGACGAGATCGGCCAGCCGGAAGGCCAGATCGAGCGCTTGCCGCGCGTTCAGACGCGGGTCGCATCGCGTGTCGTAGCGCGACTCGAGATCTTCGCCGCGCACTTCGTCGCCGCCGCCGAGGCACTCGGTGACGTTGTCGCCGGTGAGCTCCACGTGGATGCCGCCCGGCCACACCCCGTGCTCGCGGCACGACTCGAAGAACTGCTCCACCTCGTGCATCACCGCATCGAAGTGACGGGTCTTGTATCCACTCTCGTGCACGAACGTGTTGCCGTGCATCGGATCGCAGGCCCACACGACCGGATGGCCGGCGCGTTGCACGGCCCGCAGCAGGCCGGGCAGGTGATCGCTCACGTGATCGGCGCCCATGCGGCTCACCAACGTGAGCCGGCCGGGCTCACGGCCGGGATCGAGCCGGCGGCACAGCTCGACGAGCGCCTCGGGCGTCACGTCGGTGCCGACCTTCAGTCCGATCGGGTTCTGCACGCCGGAGAGGAACTCCACGTGCGCGCCGTCGAGCTGGTGGGTGCGGTGCCCGATCCAGAGCAGGTGCGCCGAGCAGTCGTACCAGTCGCCGGTGAGGCTGTCGCGGCGGGTCAGCGCTTCCTCGAAACCCAGGAGCAGCGCCTCGTGCGAGGTGTAGAAGTCGACCTCGTGGAGTTGGGCCTCGGCGTCGAGGTCGATCCCGCACGCGGCCATGAACCGCAGCGCGCGGTCGATCTCCTGCGCGAGCTCGTCGTAGCGACGGCCCTCGCGACGGCTCGCGATGAACTCGAGATTCCACTGGTGCGCGCCCCGGAGATCGGCGAACCCACCCTTGGTGAACGCCCGCAGGAGGTTGAGCGTCGCGGCCGCCTGGTTGTAGCCGCGCACCATCCGCGCCGGGTCGGGCCGGCGCGCGGCGGCCTCGAACTCGTAGTCGTTCACGGTGTCGCCGAGGTACGACGGGAGCTCGATGCCGTCGCGCTTCTCGGTGGGCGCCGAACGCGGCTTGGCGAACTGGCCCGCGATGCGGCCGACCTTCAGGGTCGGCACACCGGTGCTGTAC
>CAZLEC010001060.1:0-1253 GCA_964558245.1 uncultured Burkholderiales bacterium
TGAGCTTCCCCCGTTTGGGCGGACGGGTGGGTTGTGATCATGCCGCGGTTGCGGTCTCGTAGTCGATGGGGCTGAGGTTGTTGCAGTAGCTGTGGCGGCGGTGCGGGTTGTACCAACATTCGATCCAGTCGAAGATGGCGTTGGCGAGTTGGTCGCGTGAGTGCCAGTGGTGCTCGTCGAGAAGCTCGAGTTGCAGGGTCCCGAAGAAGCTTTCGGCGACGCTGTTGTCGAAGCAGTCACCGACCGTGCCCATCGAGCCGAGCAGGCCGGCGGCACGAAGTCGCCGTCCGAACACCCAGGACGTGTATTGAGATCCGTGGTCAGAGTGCGCGATGGTCTGCTGATCGGCGGGTTGTCTTCGCCAGACCGCCATCTGGAGGGCGTCGACGACGAGCTCGGATCGGATGTGATCCGCGATCGACCAACCGACCACCCGGCGACTGAACGCGTCGAGGACGACCGCGCAGTAGAGCTTGCCGGTATCGGTGGGATGTTCGGTGACGTCCATCACCCAGAGCCGGTTCGGCTCGTCGGGATCGAACTGGCGGCCGACCAGGTCATCGCTGGGCTCGGTGCCGTCACGTTTGGTGCAGCCGTGTTTGCGGCGCCGGTAGATGCCTTGCACGCCGGCTTGGCGCATCAACCGCTCGACGCGTTTGCGGGAGCAGAACGTGTGCAGGCCAAGTCGGAGTTCGGCGTGGACTCGAGGGGCCCCATACGAACGGCGTGACATCCGATGGATGTCAACGATCGTGTTCGTCAACACGGCGTCGTCGTAGTCCCGATCAGAACACGGCTGGGCTTTCCACTGGTAGAAGCCGGAGGTCGACACCTTCATCACGCGACAACACGTCGCGACCGGCAGGTCAGCACACCGGCCGGCGATGAAGGTGTAGATCATTTTGGGAGGATGTTCTCCCGGGCGAAGAACGCCGCCGCGCGTTTGAGGATCTCGATCTCCATCTTCGCGACCCGTAACTCGCGGCGAAGCTCGATGAGCTCGGCGTGTTCGTCCTTGGTCACGCCCGGTTCGCGTCCCTCGTCGATGTCCGCCCGTCGAACCCAGGCACACAACCCGGAATGCGAGATCCCCAAATCCTTGGCGATCT
This sequence comes from uncultured Burkholderiales bacterium, assembly GCA_964558245.1. Taxonomy (GTDB): domain Bacteria; phylum Actinomycetota; class Acidimicrobiia; order IMCC26256; family PALSA-610; genus JBBQER01. The sequence goes on from CAZLEC010001060.1 coordinate 1,110, forward strand.
CGCGTGTCGGTTTCTCACCCGACCGAGCGAGCTCAATCGCGCGTTGACGGAACTCCGCAGGAAAAGGTCGGGGCATCTGAACATCCTTGCCGAGACGACCAGTGTCGCCTCAGATTCGGTGTCCGCCAACCCGGGGGAAGCTCA
>CAZLEC010001061.1:0-1253 GCA_964558245.1 uncultured Burkholderiales bacterium
GCGCGCCAGGCTTTGTCGTTCTTGATATAGAGCTGGCCCACGGCGACGCACGAGGTGGTGCTCGTGCACGTCACGTGCGCGGGCCAGGTGTCTCCACCGGGACCGCCGGCGACTGGGCTGTCCTGAAGCGTCCAGGCGCCACGACCGTTCCAACGCAGGAACACCGGATCGTTGCCCCAGCCAACGCTGAAGCATGAAGTGTTCGTCGGGCAGGCGACGCCCGCCAGATCCGCCCCGACCCAAGGGCCGTACGGTTGGTCGCCGCGACAGGGTGTGCCGTCCATGAGCTTCCAGCTGCCGTGTCCGGTCCAGTGCTCGACGAGTGGGCATCGGGCGAGGTCGGCTCGGTTCGAGTCCCCGACGGCGAAGCAGTTGTTGGCGCTGGGGCACGCGACGCCATACAAGGCGGCACGCGCGGAGGCTCCAACACTCGTGTCCGTCATCACCGTCCAGCGTGTACCGTTCCAGTGCTCGATGGTCTTCCCGCCCTCATACCCGCCGCTATACCCCGCGACGGCAAAGCAACTCGTCGCACTCGGGCACGCAACATCCTGGAGGTTGTAGCCACCGGCGGGGGTGGGACTCGGCATGATCGACCAGGCGGTGCCATCCCAGTGTTCGATCAGCGTGTTGCCGCTGCGATACGAAGTCCACGTGCCGACCGCGAAGCATGATGTCGTCGTCGGACAGGCGACGCCTCCCAGCGTCGAGTACCAGAAGCCGCGCGGATTTCGTGCGTGCATCACCGCCCAGTTAGCCCCGTTCCAACGCTCGATCAGACCCTCCGTGCGCCCGTGCACGTAATTGCCCACCGCGATGCAGAAGGTCGCGCTCGGACACGCCACGGCAAGAAGCTGGCTCTGCGTTGAACCGTCTCGTTCGGTACTCGGAACAACCGTCCACGCCGGGACCGCCACAGCCGCGGCCACCGGGCCACCACACACCAGGCCAAGCACCATCAACGCGACGAGCCAGGGCGATCTCACCCGCAGCCTGATACGTCTCCGTTCATACGACCGCATGCACCCAGTACACCCCACTCTCTCGGTTTGGCCTCGCCGCACCGCGCGATCAGGATGATCGGTGGTGGCGAATATCCGCCCCATTCCGCCGGTGAGTCCACGCGCACGCATAATGCCCTGGCGCTCTTATGCGAACGCCGAAAGGTACGACAACCGGAAGTTTGCCAGGGCTGCGTCAACCGATCGTTTCCACCGACATGCAGGCGCCAGATCGAAGCAGGTATGCCGTCG
>CAZLEC010001062.1:0-1252 GCA_964558245.1 uncultured Burkholderiales bacterium
ATCCCGACGACGAATGGGCCGAGACCGAGTTGAAGGCGGCGCGGCTGCTCGCGGCGGCCGGCGAACGGGCGACCATCGGAAGCGCCTCATGATCGTCTGGATCAACGGCAAGTTGCTGCCGCTCGAGGATGCCGCGGTGTCGCCGATCGATCACGGGCTGGTCGTCGGCGACGGCGTGTTCGAGACGTTGCGCATCTACGGCGGGTTTCCGTTTGCCTGGACGCGGCACCTCGCGCGCTTGCACGTGTCGGCCGCGGGTCTCGGCCTCGACGCTCCCGAGGCGACCGAGCTGCGGGTCGCGGCCGACGAGCTCATCGCCCGCAACGACCTCGTCGATGGGCGCCTGCGCATCACCGTCACCGGCGGTCCGGCGCCGCCGGGGTCGAGCCGGGCTCGCGTGCCCCCCACGGTGATCGTCACCGCGTTCCCGCTCGAGCCGAAGTCGGCGGCGGCCGACGTCATGATCGTGCCCTGGACCCGCAACGAAGGTGGTGCGCTCGCGGGCCTGAAGACGATCTCCTACGCCGAGAACGTCCGCGCGCTCGCGTACGCGGAGGAGCACGGCGCGCACGAGGCGATCTTCGCGAACACGACCGGAAGGCTGTGCGAGGCGACCGGCTCCAACGTGTTCCTCGTACTCGACGGCACGTGCTGCACGCCGCCGTTGGCGGCCGGCTGCCTCAACGGCGTGACGCGCCAGCTGCTCCTCGAGATCGGTGCGGGCGAGATCGGCATCCCGGTGGAGGAACGCGACGTGCCGGTCGACGCGTTGCGCCGGGCCGACGAGGCGTTCCTCGCGTCGACGGTGCGCGAGGTGCAGGCGATCGCCACCGTCGACGGCGTCGCGCTCCCCGCGCCCGGGCCCGTCACGAGCGCGTTCGCCGCCGCGTTCACCAAGCTCACCGAGCGCGACCCCGACCCCTGACCCCACCCCAATCCGTACCGGAGTGAGCTGAAGGTCTGTGAGACCCTCAGCTCACGCCGGTTCGATGGTGGGGCGGAGGTGTACGACGTCGCCGGCGGTGACGATCTGCTCGCGACCGTCGTCGGTGCGGATCACGAGGAAGCCCGCTTCGGTGAGCCGCGACGCGATACCGCAGACGTCGCGCTGCGCGAGCTCCACGCGGACGCGCCGGCCGAGCGTCGCGGAACGGTCGGCGGCGGCTGCGACGACCCCGTCGATGGTGTCGAGCTGCGCGTCGAGCGCGCGCAGCCACTCGACCAGCAGATCCCCGCGGTCGACGGGAGTCGA
>CAZLEC010001063.1:0-1250 GCA_964558245.1 uncultured Burkholderiales bacterium
ACCCGATCAACCCACGCGTGTACGCGGCCGAGATCGTGCCGACCTCGATCTTGACCCTCAACTGGGCCAACGCGGTGTCGACCGCGCACAACCTCGACGCGCACCTCTCACCCATCGAGGCGAAGAGCCGCGAGGGCTTTGTGTTCCGCATCGATCTCCAGGTGCAGATCCACGTGCCCGACACGCGAGCGCCAAAGGTCATCTCGATGGTCGGCACGATGCAGAACCTCGTGAACGAGGTGCTACAGGCCGCGGTCGGCAACCACTTCCGCAACACGTTGCAGAGCCTCGAGGCGGTGCGCTTCATCGAGACACGCGCCCAGGTGCAGGAGAGCGCGTACGAGGCGATCACCGCGTATCTGAACGCGTACGACGTGGAGACCCGCGGCGTCTACATCCAAGACGTCGAGTTCCCCGCGGAGTTGGTGACCGTCCTGACGCAACGCGAGATCGCGAATCAGGAGAAGGAGACGCTCGCCGAACAGGAGCGCGCCCAGATGGCACGCGTCGAGATGGAGCGGGCGAAGGGCACCGCCGACATGCAGGCGCAGCTCGCCGCGTCGGCCGTCGGCATCGGCATCCGCGACAACGAGGCGCAGGCCCGCGAGGCCCAGGCCCGTGGTGAGGCGGCATACGTGGAGCTCACGGGTCGGGCCGAGGCGACCAAGACCGAGGCGATCGGTCTCGCCGAAGCGAAGGCGACCGAAGCGCTCGGCCTCGCGCGTGCCGCCGGGTTCGAAGCGCAGACGCAGGCGCTCGGTCAGGCCGCGACCGCGCTCGTGGCGGTCGCCAACGCGGTCGCCGACGGCCACATCACCGTCGTGCCCGAAGTGCTCGTCGCCGGCGGCGGCGGCGCGATCGAGGGCTTGGCCGCGACGCTGATGCGCACGCTCGGAGCGGGCAACGGATTCGGTCGACCGCCGTTGGAGAAGGTCGCCGTTGGCGCGGGCGGCGAAGTGCTCGAGACGCCGGTCGAAGCCGCGGCCGAAGAACACACCCCGTAACCATCGTTGGGGTCAGCGGAGCACGTCGCGCCAGGGGACACCTTTGTCGACGCGGGGTTCGCCGGGCAGGCCGAGCACGCGCTCACCGATGATGTTCTTCATCACCTCGTCGGAGCCGCCCGCGATGTGCGCGGCCGGGGCGCCGAGCAACGTTTGGTGCCACCGGTAGTCGTCGTCGCCGCGAGCGACGGCGCCCACGCCGACGAGGTCGATCGCCAACTCGCCCATCTCGGTCATCATCCGCCC
>CAZLEC010001064.1:0-1247 GCA_964558245.1 uncultured Burkholderiales bacterium
ATGTGCGGGGCGAACGTCGGCTACCTCGACAACGACGGCGACCTGACCGAGATGGCGCAAATCGACACGCAAGTGCAGGCTGACGGCGGCCGGCTGATGCTGCTGGCCGAGAGCACGAACGACAAGAACGCCGCGGAATTCGAGGCGGCGTGGCCCGACAAGCCCACGGCGTCGCTGATCACCAGCGAGGCCACCCACACGCTGGTGACGCGGCCGGGAAAGCCGACGAGGTTCCTCACCGAGATGTGGCTGGGCGAGTACAGGCTAGGCGGTTCCTGACCTACACCATGCTGCTGACCGACAGAATGGTCCGGACCTACAGAATGGTCTCGACCGACACAATGGGCACCGCGACCACCGACATCGCCGCCATAGGCGGGCATCCGCTTCGAGGGAAGAGTTGAGCATGCGAGTACTGGTCACCGGCGCCGCCGGATTCATCGGTTCGCACTACGTGCGCAGCATGCTGTCAGGTGGCTACCCGGGTTTCGAGGACGCCGAGGTCACGGTCTTTGACAAGCTGACGTACGCCGGCAATCTCGAGAACCTCGCGCCGGTCGCCGACAGCCCGCGCTATCGATTCGTGCAAGGCGACATATGCGACCCGGTGCAGATGGCCGACGCCGTCGCGGGTCACGACATCGTGGTCAACTTCGCCGCTGAATCGCACGTCGACCGCTCGATCTACGGTGCCGCCGAGTTCGTCGTGACCAACGTGCTCGGCGCCCAGACGCTGTTCGACGCCTGCGTGCGGGCCGGCACCGAGCGGGTGGTGCATGTCTCAACGGACGAGGTCTACGGCACGATCCCCGAAGGCTCGTGGACCGAGGATCACATCCTCGAGCCGAACTCGCCCTATTCCGCCAGCAAAGCCGGGGCAGACCTGCTTGCGCGTGCGTATGCAGGCACCTACGGGTTGAACATCTCGGTGACGCGGTGCACGAACAACTACGGGCACTACCAGTTTCCGGAGAAGGTCATTCCGCTGTTCGTCACGAACCTCATCGACGGCCTGTCGGTACCGCTGTACGGCAACGGCGAGAACATCCGTGACTGGCTGCACGTCGACGACCACTGCCGCGGCATCCAGCTCGTCGTAGAGAAGGGCGTCGCGGGGGAGTTCTACAACATCGGCGGCGGCATCGAGCTGTCCAACAAAGAGCTCACGCAGCGGCTGCTCGATGCGTGCGGGGCGACGTGGGATTCGGTGGTCTACGTCGAGGACCGCAAGAACCACGATCTTCGCT
>CAZLEC010001065.1:0-1241 GCA_964558245.1 uncultured Burkholderiales bacterium
GGACCGAGAGCAAGGCCATGTGCCCAACTATCAATTGTCAGTCGCGCACCTTGATCAGCACGTGCGGCGATCGCTGAAACGACTCGACCAGAGCGGGCAAGTTATGCCCGACGTGTAACACTGCGGCCGATGTCGCCGAGACACCCCGGGTGGAAGGCGTTGGCGGAAGCCGTCGCGCCCGGCGCGCGTGTAACGCGGTTGCGTCGCTTGGTGGGCGGGGTGTCCGATTCCTATGACGTAACACTTGATCGGGGCCCGCGCCGAGTGGTCGTCAAGCTGTACCGAGATGGTGACGGTACGGCACCGTTGGAGTGGAGTGGTCTTGGGTTCGCCCAGCGGGTAACAGTGCCGGTGCCTGAGCCGATCGCGGCTGATCTGGGGTCGGTCTGGTTCGGTAGGCCCGCGGTTGTCATGTCGCGGTTGCCGGGTCGCCCGGACGTGACTCCCGACAACGTCGACTCGTGGGTCGACGCCCTCGCGCACGCGCTGGCGGAGTTGCACGAAACCGCGTTGCACGAGGCCGAAAGTGCGCTCACGCGACCTCCACGGGCCGAGACGTGGCGCCCACCAGCGGGCGAACACGATCCGCTGACCGCAGCCGCGATCAGCGCCGTCACAGCACGTCTGCCTTCACTCACGTCCGAGCGTGTCTTCACTCACGGGGACTTTCACCCGGGCAACGTTCTGTGGAATCGCGGCCGTATCAGTGGTGTCGTCGACTGGAACGGAGCACGACTCGACGCGCCTTGGTGTGAGCTTGCGTATTGCAGGGCCGAGGTATGTCTACTCCTCGGCCCGGATGTCGCTGATCGCCTGGCCGACGCATACTCGGACATCGTCGGCGATACCTCCGACGAACTCGCCGTGTACGACCTCATGTGTGTGCTCAACACACGGCGTTACCTCCCGGAGTCCCTCGACGCGTACCGAGAGCAAGGCCACGCGCCCAACCATCACGTGGCACTCGCACACCTCGATGAGCAACTGCGGCGATCGCTGAAACGACTCGACTGGTGACGCTCACTGCCAGGCCGCCACGAACGCCTTAACTGAGGCGCCTCTTGGGGTCAAGCGGAACCCGACGGGAGCGTTATCGGGAGTGCGCACCGAGCGCCTTGACGTCGTCGTCCGCGGTCCGCCGAGTACGCCGGCTCACGCCGCGTGCAGACCTACCGTGCAGACATTGTGAGCTTCCCCCGGGTTGGCGGACACCGAATCTGAGGCGACACTGGTCGTCTCGG
>CAZLEC010001066.1:0-1238 GCA_964558245.1 uncultured Burkholderiales bacterium
GCTCGCGGAGCAGCAGGCCAAGGACCGCGAGGGCCGGTTCCGCGCGATCGTCGCGAAGGTGCTCATCGTCGCCCACAAGCTGTAACCCGCCTCCTCACACACCGCTCCGAGCGTTCCCACAGCATCGCGACGGCAACCGCGGGTGCGCGCCGTGTGAGCCGTTTGGCGCATTGCGCCCCCGCCGGGCATCGGCAAGTGTTGTTCTGTCGGTCGGAGACCGCGGGGGTGAACGATGGGGCTGGGTCGGGGGGATTCGACGCGCGGGCGCGCGCGCATCCTTCTGGCCGCGCTCTGCGCGTCGTCGTTCGTCGGCGCGCTCGTCGCGTGGGCGCCCGCACCTCCGGCGCCGGTCGCGATCCCGACCCGGTTGACTGCGGCCGTCGGCGCGCCGTTCGGTGACGGCACGCCCTATCCGGGCCCGCTCCCGCTCGCGTTGCCGCCCGAAGGTGGGATCATCCAGGCCGAGAACTTCAACCGCGGCCCCGCGCAGCAGGCGTTCCACGGGTGCACTCCCGGCGACCAGGGCACCGCCGCGTCGTACCGCTCCGATCCGCACGACATCGACATCTTCACGACCGCGTCGCCCGCCAACTTCTACATCCGGTCGTCGACACACCACACCTCGGGCGACCCGTTGCACAACTGCCCCACGCTGTCGTCGTACTTCAGCGACTACGTGAAGTACTCGTTCACGGTGAGCAGCTCCGGCTGGTACCACTTCGGGGCCGCGGCGCGGAACGGTCAGTTCGCGACCCGGGTCGACGACGTCAGCAAGGGCCTGTCGGCCGTCGCACCGAGCCCCTGGTCGAGCGTGACGCTCGTCCCCGCCGTGTACCTGAGCGCGGGACCGACCCACGTGCTCGACATCGAGATGCTCGGTTTCGGCACCGGTCTCGACGCGATCGTCGTCTCGCCCACGGCGGTCGACCGGCCGACCGCACGCGTCGTCTCGGCTCCGTTGACGGCGAACGAAGTCGTGGTCGCCGATGCCGTTGCGACCGACAAGCGTTTCGGCGCCGTCGCGAACAACACGCACGTCGACAACCGCACCCCGATCCAGTCGGCGCTCGACGCGGTCGGCTCCGAGGGCGGCGGCACCGTGTTCCTTCCGGGCGGCGTGTACACGGTCAGGGGTCCGCTCTCGATCCCGGCCAACACCACGCTGCGCGGCGACTGGAGCTCCGACCCGGGCGCGCGCGGGCAAACGATCCTGGCCGCCAACGTCCCGGTCGGTGCGA
>CAZLEC010001067.1:0-1238 GCA_964558245.1 uncultured Burkholderiales bacterium
GCACCCCAGCCCGCCAAGACGCGCAAGGAAACCTCGTGCTCCTCGCCGACCAGGACCGCACCCGCTGGAACCGAGACACGATCGACGAGGGCCACGCGCTCGTTCGCCAATGCCTGCGGCGCAACCATCCCGGCCCATACCAGTTCCAGGCCGCGATCAACGCCGTGCACGCCGACGCCGCGCACTTCGACGCCACCGACTGGAGCCAAATCATCACGCTCTACGACCAGTACTACGCCGTCGATCCCAATCCAATCGTCGCGCTCAACCGAGCCATCGCCATCGGCGAACGAGACGGCCCCGCAGCAGGCCTCCGACAACTCGACAATCTCGCGCTCGACAACTACCCCTACTACCACGCCACCCGAGCCGATTTCCTCCAACGCCTCGAGCGCCTTGACGAAGCCAACGCAGCACTCGACACAGCAATCGCGCTCACCACGAACCGCATCGAACGACGACATCTCACCGACCAACAAACCAAGATCCGCAACCGACGCCTCGGAACCATGAACGGCGCATAGTTCCCATAATCCCAGACCCTCATCCGGGGCTGGCGACACGGCGGGGCCGATCTGCGCAGGTCAGAGATTGGGCTGGCAGAACACGACGAATTCGTGACCAGGCCGGTCCGGCGCGTCTCTGATCTCGTGGACCTGGAGGTCGGTGGCGTCGAGCGAGTTGACGAGTTCGTCGACCGTGCGGAACCGCAATGTCGACTCCGACACGTATGTCTCGCGGCGGGCCGCGAACGTGAACAGCTGGCGGAACGACACGAGGGGGAGTTCGACGGCCAGCAGTTCGATCCACGTCAGCAGTCGGTCCCCGTCGGGTAGCTGCAGTTCTCGGTAAGTGGCGGCGCGATTCCAATCGGTCCACGCCTCGCGGGCTGGGTCCCGCGTCTCGAACACGAGCGATCCTTCGGGCATAAGCGCCGCTCGGGCAGCCCGCAACGTTGCGTCCCAGTCGTCGTCGGTGATGAATACCTGGGCGACGTTGCCGGTCATCGTGACTAGGTCGGCCTTGACAGCGTTCAGGGCCGTCGCGTCGCCGTGTATCCAACGAACGTGATCGGCCCCGGGCTTGCGGCAAGCCACAGCGAGCGATGCGGCCGCAGGATCGACACCGACGACGCGCTTGCCATCCTGCGCGAGCAAACACGCGAACGTTCCCGTGCCGCAACCGACGTCGATCACCGACGAAGCGCGAGACTCGTCGACGACCGCCGCGTACATCAG
>CAZLEC010001068.1:0-1235 GCA_964558245.1 uncultured Burkholderiales bacterium
ACGCGACGAGGTTCGGGTCCATGTAGCGCGGCGCGTACGCGGTGCACGACACGTAGAGGTTCGGCCACTTGCGCATGTAGTTCATGAGGAGCTCCTCGTAGGGATGCCCCATGTGCGCGACGATCACGACGAGATCGGGGAAGTCGATCAGCACGTCTTCGAGCAGATCGGGGTGTTGCACGCGGGAGCGGACGCGCGGCCCGGGTATGCCGGCGTTGATGCCGACCGGGATTCCGAGCTCCTCGCACACCTGGTACACGGGATAGTGACGGGCGTCGTTGGTCGGCACCTGCGTGGCGAGCGGCATCACGCGCACCATCGAGAACCGCGGGTGTTGCGCGAGCTCCCGGATGCGCCGCACCACGCGGCCCGGGCGGGCCGGATCGCCGACGCCGCCGGCCACGAGGAACCGGCCCGGATGCGGGTCGCACGTTTCGAGCAGGGTGTCGGTGTGGCGGTCGAGTCCGCCGGTGAAGATGCCGGTCGCGACCCCGAGCTCGTCCATGAGGGCGACGAGGCCGGCGGCGTCGAGGGGTCCCTGGTTGCTCCCGAGGTAGCCCGGGATGTGCGCATTCTCGGACTGGCCGAGAAAGGCGGCCGAGGTCTGCTCGGTCACGAGATTCACCCAGATGTCGACGACGTCCACGCGTGTTCCCTTCGGGTTCGACCGGTCTTCCCGGTCGATCGGGCGTGACGCTAGCTTCCCGTTCATGCGCGCCGCCTTGCTCGAAGCATCCGAAAAGCCGCTCACGATCGTCGACGACATCGACATCGACGACCCGCGAGCGGGCGAGGTGCTCGTGCGGGTCAGCCACTGCGGCGTGTGCCACTCCGATCTCTCGATCGCCAACGGGCAGTACCCGCTGATGAGCCCGACCGTGCTCGGTCACGAAGCGGCCGGTGTGGTCGAGGCGATCGGCGCGGGTGTCACCACCCTCGCCGTCGGCGACAAGGTGGTGCTCACGCCCGCGCCCGCGTGCAATGCGTGCTACTGGTGCGTGCGCGGCGAGTACGGGTGTTGCGTCAACAACGCGAGCGTCAGCACCGGCGTGCTCGGTGACGGTCGCTCGCCGCTCTCACGACACGGCGCGCAGGTGTTGCGCGGCGTCGGTCTCGGCGGCTTCGCGGAGCTCGTCATCACGCCGGAGTCGGGCGCGGTGAAGGTCGCCGCCGACACGCCGCTCGAGATCGCCTGCGTGATCGGGTGCGCGGTGCAGACCGGCGTGGGCGCGGTG
>CAZLEC010001069.1:0-1232 GCA_964558245.1 uncultured Burkholderiales bacterium
GCCCACTTCGTGCCGAGATCGCGCTGCTCGGTGAGGAAGGTTGCGAACGCGTCGGGATCGAACGCGGCCCCGGCGAGCATCTCCATCGCCACCATCACCTGGTCGCCGGTCCGGCTGTCGGGCACGGCGTACACGGCGACGCCATCGGCTCCGGGAAACCGGGCGAGTATTCGCTCGATGGGCGCCGCGGCGAAGTTCTCGCCGTCGACCCGGATCCAGTCGGCGTTGCGGCCCGCGAACCAGAACACGCCCGCTTCGTCGCGGTAGCCGAGGTCGCCCGACCAGTACCAGCCGTTGCGAGTGCGCTCGGCGTCGGCTTCGGCGTTGTTGTAGTACCCCTCGAAGCGCGACGTCGCGTTGCGACTGACGAGCTCGCCGATCGCCTCGCCGGCGTTCAACAGCTGGCCGTGCTCGTCGTAGCGGGCGCGGGGCTTCTCCTCGGCGGTGACGGGATCGAGGATCACGACGTCGATCCCGTCGAGCGGCCGGCCGAGCGAGCCCTTCGGCAACGCCGGATCGGGGATCAGGATGATGGCGTTCTCGCTCGACCCGTACCCCTCGATCACCGGCGGTCCGAACCGCTTGCGGAACGCGCGCACATCGGCGGGCGCGGTCTCGGGCCCGAGCACGTACTTGATCGAGTGATCGCGATCTTCGGGGGTCTCGGGTGTGGAGAGAATGTGGTTGAGCGCGCGCCCGACCGTGTTGAAGAACGTCACGCCGTAGCGCCGGGCGTCGGGTAGGAAACCCGACGCCGAGAACTTCCGGCGCAGTGCGATCGCGGCACCGGAGCGCAGCGCGGGGAAGAGGTTCGCGTTGAGTGCGTTGCCGTGGTACAGCGGCATCGCGCAATACAGCACATCAGTCGGGGTGAACATCGCTTGGGCGACGGAACGGGCCGCGCGACCCTGCGTCATCCGCACCGCTTTCGGCGCGCCCGTGGAGCCCGACGTGAACAACAGCGCGAAGAGCGTCTCGGGATCGGGCGCCGCGACCGCGTCGAGCCCGCCGGCGGCCACGCCGTCGGCCGCGACCGCCAGCAGGTCGCCGTAGGCGCGACCGCCGATGTCGAGGATCCGCTCCGGCCCCAGATTCAGCGGGATGGCTCCGAGGAGCGGCCGCATCGAGTCGTCGGTTATGATCAGCTGACAGTCCGTGTGATTGATGTCGCGAGCGAGCTCGGCGCCGCGGCGCGTCGGGTTGATGCCGACGACCGCCGCGCCGGCCAGCCC
>CAZLEC010001070.1:0-1230 GCA_964558245.1 uncultured Burkholderiales bacterium
CGTAGGAGTCGCGGTGCTCCATCTCGCCGTCGATGAGATACGTGACGGTCTCGAAACCTCGGTGCGGATGATCGGGCGCGCCCAAGGCCTTGCCCGGCGCGTAATCGACCGGTCCCATCTGGTCGAGCATGAGGAACGGATCCGTGTGCGCGAGGTCGAACGCCCCCGGGAACGGCCGGCGGACGGGGAACCCGGCACCTTCGAACGAGGCGACTGCGGTCGAGACCTGCTCGACGGGACGCGTCTCACCGCTCGCGTCGGCGACCGTCGGGAGCGACTTCGTTTCGGTGGGCGTGACAGCAGGCATGGCGGTCCTCCTCGGGAACCCTGCGAACTGGCGTGAGTGCGCCCGCACATGGAGCGGTCCACTCACGCCGGTTCGGGCGATGCACCCCAGAACGCTTGCGCTCGCAAATATATTTCAGGCGGGCTTCGGGCTGCAGACCACGACCGGGATCTGGCGGTCGGTACGAGCCTGGTAGTCGGCGTAGCCCTTGTACATCGCCACGAGCATCGGCCAGAGCCGGGCCTTCTCCGCGTCGGTCGCCGTGTGCGCGAGCATCGGTGTCGAGTCGGCGCCGATCTCGACGGTCACGTTCGGGTCGGCCACGAGGTTGCCGTACCACTGAGGATGCTCCGACATCCCGCCCTTCGACGCGACCACCACGACGTCGTCACCATCTCGGAGATAGAGCAGCGCGACCGTTCGCGGCTGACCGGTCTTCACGCCCGTCGTCGTCATCAGGCACACGGGCGCGCCGCCCGGGAACGTCGCGCCGAAACGACCCTTGGTCCGCCGGAAGATGAACGCGTTGACCTTCGACGCGACCCGGATGAACGCGGTGCCGAATCGCTCCTGACCGGCGGTGTACGGCTTGGGTTCCTTCGCCACTCGTATGACGCGTCAGTCGACGACGACGGGCGGCTTCGGCAACCCCGCGGCCTCGCACATCAGGTAGTAGCCCTGGAGCACGATGCCGGCATCGATGATGCTCTCGACGTTGCCGTTCGCGTCGAGGTTGAGGTTGGCGCCCCAGATCGCGAAGAACACGTCGGTGGGCTCGGTGTTGTCGTCGGGCACCATCAACGTGTGCACCGATCCCGCCGGCTCGTAGAGGAACGAACCGGCGCGATTCACGAAGTCCGACTCCTTGTAACACCACGCGCCGCTCGTCGTGAACGCGTACACCGGGCCGGTGTGCTTGTGCGTCTGCACCTGGTAGCCGGGCA
>CAZLEC010001071.1:0-1226 GCA_964558245.1 uncultured Burkholderiales bacterium
GCGGCGTGGTGTTCTTCCGGTGGTTCCTCGCGAGCGAGCTCCCACCCACCCCGACGGCGCGCGTCGAGCGCTCGAACCCGCAGCGCTAACTACGGCGCGTCGTCGCAGCCGCCCGCGGCCGCGGCGCGGTCGACGTGCACGCTCGCAAGTGACTGCGCGAGGTTCGCGATCTCGTGCTCGGTGAGCTGATCGATGAAATGGGCACGCACTCCGCGCACGTGGGTGGGGGCCGCCGCAGTGAGCCGGCGCATGCCCTCCTCGGTGAGCACGGCGTTCGAGCCGCGCCGGTCGGAGGGGCACTGGCGCCGCTCCACCAGGCCCGCGCGCTCCAAGCCGTCGATCCGGCGGGTGATCCCGCTCGGCGAGAGGTGCAGCCGGCCCGCGAGATCGGTCATGCGCAGCGAGTGCTCCGGCTCCTCGGAGAGATGCACGAGCACCTCGTACTCCCCGAGTGACAAGCCGTGCTCGGCCTGCAACTCGGCGTCGAGCGCCCCGAGGACCCCGGTCGTGACGCTGATCAGGGCGCGCCAGCACTGCATCTCGGACTCCGAGAGCCACGGCACCGTCGTCTTCGCGCCTCGCTCCGCCATGAGGGAAATCGTACCCCGGCGGAGAATTTCCTTGTGCGCGCAATAATCTGATGGATACTTGTGTTCACAATATTTGAGTTCACAAGAAGTGCAGGCACACCACCCACCGAGGAGCAACACCATGGCTGCTGTCGAATCCGTACAAACCCCCCAGACCGTCCTGCCGACGGCCGGCACGTGGGAGCTCGACACGACGCACACCGACGTGTCGTTCACGGCCCGCCACCTGATGGTGACCAAGGTCCGCGGCCGCTTCCCGGTCCAGAGCGGCACCGTCACCATCGCCGAGAACCCGCTCGAGTCGTCGGTCGTCGCCGTCATCGACGTAGCCGGCGTGAACAGCGGTGAGCAGGGTCGCGACGACCACCTCCGCAACTCCGACTTCTTCGAAGTCGAGAAGTACCCGACGATCACCTTCCGCTCGACCAAGGTCGAGGCCGCGGGCGACGGCGAGTACAAGGTCACCGGCGATCTCACGATCAAGGACGTGACCCGGCCCGTGACGCTCGATCTCGAGTACCTCGGCACGATTGCCTCGCCGTGGGGTGACCAGCGCGCCGGATTCAGCGCGACCGCCGAGATCAGCCGCAAGGAATGGGGCATCGAATACAACATGGCGCTCGAGGCCGGCGGCGT
>CAZLEC010001072.1:0-1224 GCA_964558245.1 uncultured Burkholderiales bacterium
AGAAGGCGTTCAGCGAGCGCGATCGCAGCCGCGGCGCGCACGTCGTCGGCCGTCTTGAACGACACGATGCCGCTGAACGACAGGTAGCAGTCGCGGTCGAGTGCGGCGCGAGCCTCGTCGGGGCCGCCGGTGAAGCAGTGGAAGATCGTGCGCGGCGGCAGCCCTTCGGCGTCGAGCACGCGGAACGTGTCGTCCCAGGCGTCACGCGAGTGGATCATCAACGGGCGATCGACGCTCTTCGCGAGCTCGATGTGGCGCCGGAAGGCAACTTCTTGCTCCGCGCCCGGCGAGTGCTCGTAGAAGAGGTCGAACCCGCACTCACCGATCGCGACGCATCGCTCGGCGCCGGCCAGCGCGACGAGCCCGTCCCATTCGGCGTCGAGCTGCAACGCGTCGTGAGGATGCAGGCCGACCGTCGCGTACACGTCGGGGTGACGCGACGCGAGGTCGAGGGCCTGGCGTGAGGTCTCGAGACCCGTCCCGACGCACACCATCCACTCGACCCCGGCCTCCTGCGCGCGCTCGACCTGCGCGTCGGCCTCCGCGACCTCGAACCGGGTCTCTCCCAGCTCGAGCTGCAGGTGACAGTGCGCGTCGACCCAGGCCGTCACTCGACGTCTTTCCGCGGGAACAGCGGCGCGCCCTTTTCGAGCTTCGAGCCCACGGGAAGCAGGCCCCACTGCGACGCAGCCGGCAGCCGCTCGGCTTCGGGGCGGCCCGGCAAGCCGAGTCGCTTCCAGAGCTCCGCCGCCGCGTTCGGGATCACCGGCGAGGCGAGCAACGCGACGATGCGCAACGCCTCGAGGCAGTCGCCGAGCACGCCGTCGACCGCGGCCGAGTCGCCGGCCTTGTGCAGCGCCCACGGTGCGCGATCTTCGATGAACGCGTTCGCCGCCCGGATCAGGTCCCACACGGAACCGAAGGCCGACGCGAAGTCGAGCCGGTTCATCGCCGCCGTCATGCCCTCGAACGTGGCCGCGGCCGCGGCCACGAGCGGACCGTCCTCGCGTGCGTCGGGCACGACGCCGCCGCAGTAGTTCACGGCCATGTTCAACACGCGATTCGCGAGGTTGCCGAAGTTGTTCGCGAGGTCGGCGTTGTACCGCTGCACCATCGCCTCGTACGAGAAGTCACCGTCGGGCCCGAATCGCTGATCGGCCATGAAGTGATAGCGGAACCCGTCGACGCCGAACTCGGCGACGAGATCCGCGGGCGCGATGTTGT
>CAZLEC010001073.1:0-1223 GCA_964558245.1 uncultured Burkholderiales bacterium
GGTGCCTGCGCGTGACTGTCGGCACCCCCGAGGAGAACGACGAATTCCTGGCCGCGCTCGGCGCGGTCCTTCCGGAGGTGGTCTCGTGATCCGCAAGGCAGAGCTACGCCGGGAGACCAAGGAGACGACGATCGACCTCGTGCTGGTGGTCGACGGCCGCGGCACCACCACGATCTCGACCGGCATCCCCTTCTTCGACCACATGCTCGAGCAGCTCGGCAAGCACGCGGGCTTCAACCTCGGCATCGACGCGCGCGGCGACCTCGACGTCGACCTCCACCACACGGTGGAAGACGTCGGCATCGTGCTCGGTCAGGCGCTGCGCGAGGCCCTGGGCGCCAAGCGCGGGGTGCGCCGCTTCGCGAACGCGCTCGTGCCGCTGGACGAGGCGCTCGTGCAGGTCGCGCTCGATCTGTCGGGTCGCCCGTTCCTCGTCTACGACGTCGAGCCGGTCGCGGAGTGGATCGGTACGTTCGACCCGCAACTCGCAGAGGAATTCTGGAAGGGCTTCGTCGACGGCGCCCGCGTCACGCTGCACATCCGCAGTGTCTCCGGCAAGAACGGGCACCACGTGATCGAGGCGTCGTTCAAGGGTGTGGCCCGAGCGCTACGCGATGCGGTGAAGATCGAGGGCGACGACGTGCCCTCGACCAAGGGAACGTTGTCGAGTTGACATGACGATCGCGGTGGTCGACTACGGAATCGGGAACTTGCGGTCGGCCGAGAAGGCGCTGCAGCACCTCGGCGCGGACGCTCGGCTCACGGCGAGCGAGCAGGAGATCCGTTCGGCCGACGCAGTCGTGCTGCCGGGCGTCGGCAACTTCGGCGCCTGCATGCGCGCCCTGCGGGAGAGCGGCCTCGAGCAGGTGACCCTCGACGCGGCCACCGGCACCCGGCCGTTCCTCGGGATCTGCGTGGGGATGCAGATGCTCTTCGACGGCAGCGACGAGTCGCCCGACGCGAAGGGGCTCGGTGTCGTCGCCGGTCGTATCTCGCGTCTTCCCGACACGGTCCGGCTCCCGCAGATGGGGTGGAACACGCTCGAGCCGCGGCCGGGTTCGCGTCTGCTCGCCGGACTCCCCGAGCCGGCGTGGTGCTACTTCGTGCACACGTACGCGCCGGAGCCGGCCGACGACGCCGTGATCGCGGCGTGGTGCGACTACGGGCGGCGGTTCGCGGCCGCGATCGAGCGAGGCTCCTTGTGGGCCACGCAATTCCACCCC
>CAZLEC010001074.1:0-1221 GCA_964558245.1 uncultured Burkholderiales bacterium
ACGCGCGCGCCGAGCGCATCGTGCCGCTGCGGTTGGCGACCTTGCCGTTGACCGATCTCGCGGCGGTGCTCGACCGCCGACGGCCGCCCGAAGAGGGCAATACGGTGTTTCTGGTCGCGCGCAAGCCGCGCTCGTAACGCCCGGTGGTCGACATCATCGCGGCGCTCGCGCCGCGTTCGAGCGGCCGGCGTTCTCAACGCCACGATCCAGGCGCTGTCGCGCCTGCGCGGCCGGGTCCTTCACCTCGGGCGGTGCGAGCGCGATCTCTTCGCCGCGATGCACGAGCACGCGGAACACCCGGGTGATGACGGACTCGAACGTTCCCAACAGGATGATCACGTCGAGCGTCACCGACCAGTTCTGGAGATAGAACAGGTCGAACCGCCGATAGGCCGCGAACGACGGATTGTCCCGTCCCTCGACCTGCCAAAGCCCAGTGATGCCGGGCAACACCGACTCGCGAGCGCGGAGCTCGGCGTCGAAGTGCACCACCTCGTCGGGCAGCGCGGGGCGCGGGCCGACCAGACTCATTGTGCCGTTCAGCACGTTCCAGAGCTGCGGAAGCTCGTCGATGCTTGTTGCCCGCAGGATGCGACCGAGCACGGTGATTCGAGGGTCGTTCTGGATCTTCACGAGCGGGCCGTCACGAGCGTTCAAATCGATGAGTCGCCCGGCCTCGTGCTCGGCGCCTTCACGCATGGTGCGGAGCTTGTAGAGCAAGAAGGGCTTCCCGTCGCGGCCGATCCGGGTCTGGCTGAACAGCACCGGCCCGCGATCTTGGAGCTTGATACCGATTGCCGCGAGCGCGAGGAGCGGCGAGGTGAGGATGAGCATGATCGAAGCAAGTACGACATCGATGCCGCGCTTGGTTGCCAACTGCCAAGAGGCCAGCGTCGTGTGCTCGACGTAGAAGAGTGGTTCGTGCGCGAGCGGTGCGGGCCGCAGGCGGCTGACATCGACGCCGTGTAGTCCGCTGCTCAACTGCACGTGCACGCGCGCGTCGAGGAGCCCCTGCACCGTGCGATTGAGCTCCGAGCCGTGAAGGTCGGCCGCGCAGATGATCGCCCCGCTGAGGCCGAGGTCGGCGAGTACGTCTCGTGCGTACCCGATGCCACCGAGCCAGTAGTCGTACAGGCCGTGGCTCCGAGCGTCGTGCTCGTCACCGACCACTCCGTCGGTTCGGTACCCGAGCTCGGGGTGCTGGGTGAGCAACGCGAAGAT
>CAZLEC010001075.1:0-1217 GCA_964558245.1 uncultured Burkholderiales bacterium
GCAGGAGATCGCGACCACATCACGTCCCGAGTTCGAGGAGTAAGCAATGAAGCCCATCGAAAAGCCGGCCGAGGGCAGTTGGACCGCGCACTACCCCGACCTCGGGACCGGGCCCGTGTCGTACGACGACTCGATCTCTCCGGAGTGGCACGAGCTGGAGCGCGAAGCGATCTTCAAGCGGTCGTGGCTCAACGTCGGGCGGGTGGAGCAGCTCCCGCGCAAGGGGAGCTACTTCACCAAGGAGCTCGCGGTCGCGAACACGTCGGTGGTGATCGTGCGTGATCTCGACGGTGAGGTGCGCGCGTTCTACAACATCTGCCGCCACCGCGGGAACAAGCTGGTGTGGACCGACTTCCCCAAAGAGGAGTCGAACGGCAACGCCCGCGCGTTCACGTGCAAGTACCACGGCTGGAAGTACGACCTCGACGGCGCGTGCACGTTCGTGCAGCAAGAAGGCGAGTTCTTCGACTTCGACAAGGCCGACTACAGCCTCGTGCCCGTGCACTGCGACGTGTGGTCGGGGTTCATCTTCGTGAACCTCGCGCCCGAGCCGAGCCAGACGCTCACCGACTTCCTCGGGCCGATGATCACCGCGCTCGACGGCTACCCGTTCGAGAAGCAGACGGAGCGCTTCTTCTACCGCGCGACGGTCGGGAGCAACTGGAAGCTCTTCATGGACGCCTTCCAGGAGTTTTATCACGCACCCGTTCTGCACGCGAAGCAGTCGCCGGTGTCGGCGCTGCCGGAAGTGCAGGCGGCCGGCTTCGAGGCATTGCACTACGAGATCGAGGGCCCGCACCGCATGGTCACGACGACCGTCGGGCAGGGTTGGCGGATGCCGCCCGAGCTGCTCAAGCCGACCGAGAGCTTGACGCGTAGCGGCTTGTTCGGGCCGTGGGACGCGCCCGATCTCGGCGTCGATCCGCTGCCCGGCATCAACCCCGGGAAGCGGAAGCACTGGGGTCTCGACTCGTTCCAGATCTGGCCGAACTTCGTGATCCTGATTTGGGAGCGCGGCTGGTACCTCACGTATCACTACTGGCCGACCTCCTATAACACGCACGTGTTCGAGGGCAACCTCTACTTCGTTCCGCCGAAGAACGCGCGCGAGCGACTCGCGCAGGAGATGGCGGCGGTCACGTTCAAGGAGTACTCGCTGCAGGACGGCAACACGCTCGAGGCGACGCAGATCATGTTGGAGTCGCGCGTCGTGACCG
>CAZLEC010001076.1:0-1214 GCA_964558245.1 uncultured Burkholderiales bacterium
CGAGGAGCGCGACGTACAACGCAACCGCCACGGTGAAGCTGGGGAAGATATTCAACACGCCCCAGAGGCCCAGCGGCATGTGGACCGGCGGAACGGGCTCGACGCCGTGAGACGAGAAGAACACGTAGAAGTCGGGCAGCAACGAGAGCGCCCAGCCAACGCAGATGACACCGATCACAATTCGGAAGATCGCGAGACTCGAGGTCGGCTCGGGCGCGAACCAGAACCGCTCCCACGCGGCGGCGACGCGCTTCACGGCAACCTCAGCGTGTAGTAGGGCACTTCGCGAAACGGCGTGCGGTCGGGCCCGCGGCCGCCGGGTGGGAGCTCGAACGCGCTGCGCTTGACGAGCGTGACGCTCACGGGCCGAGAACCCTCGTGCGTCTCCTGCGACGCGACATAGCGGGCGAGCGGATCCCAGAGTTGCGGCCAGGCGTCCGAGTTCCCCGGCCTCACCACTGCGTGCTCGACGAACTTGCGCCAGTGCGCGTCGCGGTAACCGCCGAGCAGAGGATCGCCGGTGGGCGGTCGCCAAACCGTGACATGTCCGTCGGCGAACTCGACGCGTGCCTCGAGATACAGGATCTCGGTGCGAGGAGCCGGCGCGAACATGTTCCAGCGCTGGTCCAATCCGGTCGCGTTCAGGTAGGGCTGTGCGACCTTTGCGATCGGGCGGGGCACCGACCATGCGGGCAGGTTGGTGACCGCGATCGCGCCCACGGTTACAACGAGGAACCCGCTGATGAGCCAACGTCCGGCGCGGCTCGCCTCGAGTCGATGCTGAAAGCCAAGCCCCCGGCCCGAGTCCCTGTCGGTCGACGAGGCCGTGACCTGCGACGCCATCATCGGCGCTACGCGAAGCGTCGCGTCGCCCTACGAGCCACTACTGCCCGAAGAACCCGCGCCACCCGACGTACCGGTCCCCGACGAGCCCGACGACGACTGCCCGGACGTCCCACTCGATCCCGACGACGTCCCGCTCGATCCGCTGGACGCAGTCCCCGACGTTCCACTCGATCCCGACGACGTACCACCCGACGAGCCCGACGACGACTGCCCGGACGTCCCGCTCGATCCCGACGACGACCCGCTCGATCCGCTGGACGCAGTCCCCGACGTCTCACCCGACGAGCCCGACGACGACTGCCCGGACGTCCCGCTCGATCCCGACGACGTCCCGCTCGATCCGCTGGACGCAGTCCCCGACGTTCCAC
>CAZLEC010001077.1:0-1214 GCA_964558245.1 uncultured Burkholderiales bacterium
CGATGCCGTCGAGCCCTCCGTCGACGATCGCAGCGACGCGGTCGGCGGCCTCGGCGGCGCGGCCGAGCCGGGCGTGGAGGTTCGCGAGTCCGCACTGGAAGGACGGGACCGAAGGGTCGGCTTCGGCGTAGGCCGCGAGCAACGGTTCGAGCTCCTCGAGGCCGCCCAGCGCAGCCTTGACTGGAATCAGCTGCACGAACTGGTTCCTGAGCGCGAACGACTGGTCGAAACCGGCGAGCGCGTCGACGGCCTCGAACGACCGGGCTTCGGCTTCCCGCCAGCGCCCTTCGAGCAGAAGGCCGAGTGTGTCCCACAGGATCGGGTAGTACCGGATCTCCGGATTGATCGAACGGCGCGACGCGGCTCTGGTCTCTTCCACGAGCGAGCGGAACGCCGCGATGTCTCCGTCGCGCAACGCGGACCTGACGCGTACGAGAAACGAGCCACCCCAGCCGAGCATGGGTCCGCGTAGGTCGGTGACTTCGAGCGCGGTGAGCTCGGCGACGGTGTCGCGGTGGCGCGCGGCAAAGTCGGGCCCGGTGTGCACGAGGGCGTGCGCGCAGAGCGCGTCGGCCAACAGGCGCGGGTCGCCGGTCGTGCGGGCCAGGGCCACCGCCTGGTCGGCGTAGGCGGCGTGCACCGAGTGGTCTCCCGCGTTGATCTGGACCGACATGCGGAACGCGAGCACGTCGAGGAGCTCGACCCGGATCGCCACGTGCTGGTCACCGACGGCGGCGAGGGCCTCGTGGATGAGCGAGACGTCGGCGACGAGCGCGTCGCCGCCGTAGGTGTTCAGCAACCACAGGAGAATCGCGGCCGCTCCGAGCCCGGCGGCCGCGGCGGGGCCGGCGGTGCGCGCCGCGTCGACGGCGGCGCCCGCGGCCGGCCGCACCCGGTCGGGGTCGTGCAGTGAGAAGTAGGCCTGCGCCAACGCCAGCTGCAGTGCGGCGCGCTCTACGGGTGCGGGCTCGTCGCGAAGACTCGCCACAGTGAGCGCACGCTCGAGGTACACGACC
This sequence comes from uncultured Burkholderiales bacterium, assembly GCA_964558245.1. GTDB lineage: Bacteria > Actinomycetota > Acidimicrobiia > IMCC26256 > PALSA-610 > JBBQER01. The sequence continues at coordinate 1,017 of CAZLEC010001077.1, forward strand.
GCATCTTCGAACGCGAGTGACTGCATCGCGTTCTCGGCCGCGCGCTCGGCGTAGGTCACTGCCTCGCTCACGCTCCCCGAGGCCGCGGCCTCGCCGTAGTGGAACGCGAGCGCGCCGAGGTGCGCATCGAGGCGCGCGCCGGCGAGCCGTTCGATGGCTTCCGCGACGCGGCGGTGGAGCCGCACGCGCAGGCTCGTG
>CAZLEC010001078.1:0-1213 GCA_964558245.1 uncultured Burkholderiales bacterium
TGCACTCTCGCGGTGGAGACGATGGGACTCGAACCCACGACCCCCTGCTTGCAAATTCAATCGAGCGGTCTTCGGCGAACACGGTCGAACATGAAGTCGCAGGTCAGCTCACTTTGTGGACAACGCCGAACGACCGCGGATGACGGCGTCCGCGCGATAGACGCGCGATGACGCTGACGTCAGGTTCAGTTTTTCGGTCCGGTGTCGTTGTGGCTGCCCTCACAGTCTCCCGAGAACGGCACTACCTTCGCCGAGCAGTTATGGCGCGTGAACGTGGTGTCCGATGCGCTTGACCCACGCTGGTTCCTGGCTCGGCGACGGGGTCGCGCACTGCACCACCTTGCCCTCCATGTAGCCCTCGGCGTACTTCATCCACGCCTGCAAAGGCGTCTGGCCGTGCGAGTACGGATTGGTGTCGCTGGCTGATGGCTTCGGCGGAAAATGGTGCTGTTGAAGCTCGGATGCCGATGCCGTGAGTGGGTTGAACCCAGGGTCCGGCGTGACGTAGGGATGTTTGGGATTGATCGCGATGCAATGAGATCCAGGCCCGGTGGTGCGCGGTAACGGGAGGGTTGTTGTCGTTGTCGATGCCGGGGCCTGTACCGCGTCGTGTCGATGTCCCGCGGCGACCGTGACCGCTACGACGGCTAGGACTGCCACGGTCAGCGCGGCGATGCTTCGCCTTGCAACCCGTTGGCGGCGTGCGGCGCGCTGAGCGGCGTGCCAGATCGCCCCAGCACCCCGCGGACTGTCTCGATCGGCGAAGACGGTGAGCCGGTCGGCCAGATCATCCATTTTCGGCCTCCGCGTTCATCTCGTCGCGCAGTCGAGCCAGCGCTCGCGCGACACGTTGGCGTGACGCTTCCTCCGTGCAACCCAAGATCGTCGCGATCTCGCTGTGTGATCGTCGCTCGACAACAAACAGGTACACGGCGGCGCGGTCGCGGGCACTGAGCCGCTCAAGTTCGGCAAGGTCGGACGGGTAGGTCGGCTGCGTCTCGGCGGCCGGACCGAGCCGCTCCAGTGCTCGCCTGCGTTTCCCGGCCTGCCGCCGCCCGTTCGACGCGAGCCGCACAATCACGGTACGCAGGTAGCGGCCTGGGTCATCCAGATCGGCGAAGCGATGTCGGGACAATGTGCGTGCCAACGCTTCCTGCACCAAGTCGTCCGCCTCCATATCCAGGCTGCCAACGACAAACGCGAACCGGCGAAG
>CAZLEC010001079.1:0-1212 GCA_964558245.1 uncultured Burkholderiales bacterium
TCGCAGCCGCATGAGAATCGCCGTCGACTTCGAGAAGTGCAAGAGCAACGCCTTGTGCATGGGCGTCGCGCCCGAGATCTTCGAGGTCCGCGACGACAACTTCCTGTACGTGTTGCAGGACGAGCCGCCCGAGTCGGCGCGATCGCTGGTCGAGGAGGCCGTGCGCGTCTGCCCGACCCAGGCGATCTCGATCGTCGAATAGCGCGACACGCCGCCCCGAATGCGCACGGTCGCGGTCGTCGGAACGTCGCTCGCCGGGCTGCGCGCGGTCGAGGCGCTGCGGCGCGAGGGTTACGACGGACGGATCGTCGCCGTGGGCGCCGAACCGCACTTGCCCTACGACCGGCCACCCCTCTCCAAGGAGTTCCTCGCCGGGCGAACCGACGCCGCCGGCATCGTGCTGCGCCGCCAGGGTGTCGACGATCTCGACGTCGAGTGGCTGCTGGGTTTGCCGGCGGTCTCGCTCGATCCGGGCGCGCGCGAGCTGACCCGGGCCGACGGTTCTCGGGTCGCCTTCGACGGGCTCGTGCTCGCGACGGGAGCGACACCGCGTCGTCTGCCGAACCAACCCGATCTCGCCGGCCTGCACATGTTGCGCACGCTCGACGATGCAACCGCGCTGCGCGACCAGCTCGACCAGATGCCGAAGGTCGTCGTGATCGGCGCGGGGTTCATCGGCGCGGAGGTGGCCGCGACGTGCCGCGGGCGCGGGCTCGACGTCACGGTGCTCGAAGCGTTGCCCCAACCGATGGTTCGCGGCCTCGGGCCCGAGCTGGGCGCGGTCATCGCCGAGGTGCACCGCGACCACGGAGTGGACCTCCGCACCGGAGTGCAGGTCGACGCCATCGAAGGCGACGGGCGTGTGGAGCGCGTCCGGCTGGGCGACGGATCGGCGATCGACGCCGACGTGGTCGTGGTCGGCGTCGGCGTCGTGCCGCAGACCGACTGGCTGGAAGGCTCCGGCCTCACGATCGACAACGGCGTGGTGTGCGACGCGACCTGCCTCGCGGCTCCCGGCATCGTCGCGGCCGGTGATCTCGCGCGTTGGCCGAACGCGCTGTTCGACGGCCAACTCATGCGCCTCGAGCACTGGACGAACGCGACCGAGCAGGGCGTGTATGCCGCGCGCCGGTTGCTCGCCGGCGACGACGTGCCGGAGCCGTTCGCGCCGGTGCCGTTCGTGTGGTCCGACCAGTACGACCGCAAGATCCA
>CAZLEC010001080.1:0-1211 GCA_964558245.1 uncultured Burkholderiales bacterium
GTGGTCGGTGACGGCAACGGCAACGTCGGCCTCGGCTACGGCAAGGCGAAGGAAGTCCCGGCCGCCATCCAAAAGGGCATGGAAGAGGCGAAGAAGAACCTGTTCGCGGTACCGCTCGCCGGCTCCACGATCACCCATCAGGTCATGGGTGAGCACGACGCGGCGCGCGTGATGCTCAAGCCGGCGGCGCCGGGTACCGGTGTGATCGCCGGCGGCGCGGCCCGCCAGATCCTCGAGTCGGCGGGCATCCACGACGTCTTGGCCAAGTCGCTCGGGTCCGCGAACGCGATCAACGTCGCGCGCGCGACGATGCAGGGTCTGCACTCGCTCCGCCGACCCGACGACGTCGCGAAGCTGCGGGGCAAGTCGGCCGAGGAAGTCTCGACCAAGGGAATGTTGAACGCCTACCGCGAGCGCGAGCGGGCCGGCAAGCACGAGATCACGGAAGTCGCATAGCCATGACTCAGCTACGAGTGACCCTCGTGAAATCCCGCATCGGCACCAAACCCAAGCACCGGGGCACCTTGCGCGCGCTCGGGCTGCGCAGGATTGGCTCTTCCAACGACCTGCCCGACCGTCCCGAGATCCGCGGCATGCTGGCCCGGGTCCCGCACCTCGTGCGGGTGGAGGAGATCCAATGAAGCTCCATGACTTGAAGCCCGATCCGGGCGCGAAGCGCGCCCGCCGTCGCGTCGGGCGCGGCATCGGCGGCAAGGGCGGCAAGACGGCCGGTCGCGGCAGCAAGGGTCAGGGCGCCCGCAACACGGTGTCGCCCCGGTTCGAAGGCGGTCAAACCCCGCTGCACCGCCGCACCCCGAAATCGAAGGGCTTCACCAACCCGTTCCGCGTGGAGTACCACGTGGTGAATCTCGACACCCTCGAGATGTTCGACGCGGGCGCCGAGGTGACCCCCGACACCCTGCGGGCGCAGGGGCTCGTGGCCAAGAGAGGCCTGGTCAAGGTGCTCGGGCGCGGCGAGTTGACGAAGTCGCTCACCGTGCGCGCGCACGGGTTCTCGGAAGCAGCTGTGCGCGCGATCGAGGCGGCGGGCGGCAGTACCCAAGTGATCCCTGCTCCCTGGGGTGACCGGCGCCCGCCGGCCCGCGGGAACGCACTCACCAACCGGTAGCTACACTCGCATTCCCGCGTCGACAGGAGGTCGTCAGCCCCATGTCTGGGCTCTCGCGCCTGCGAAACATGTTCCGTGTCCC
>CAZLEC010001081.1:0-1209 GCA_964558245.1 uncultured Burkholderiales bacterium
CTCTCCTTCTCGAACGCGGTGCGCATCTCCTTGCCCAGCTTCGTCAGCACCTCGATGCTCGCCGCGATCGCCGCCTGCGCCGACGTGGGATCGTTGCCGTCGACCTGCTCGAGCGCGCCGCGCAGCGCGCGCGCAGCCTCTCGCACCTGGGTGATCGCGTCCTCGTCGACGTACAGGCCCTTGAGCGCGCTCTCCTTGGTGGCCTGCACCGCGAGCGGCGCGTTCGCGATCATGCGCGCCGCGTACTCCCGCGCCTTGTCGAGGAGTTGGTCGCGGGGGACGATCGCGTTGAGCAGGCCCATCTCGTAGGCGCGCTCGGCCGGGATGAGGTCGGCGCAGAGCAGGAACTCCATCGCCTGCGCCCACGGGATCTGGCGGGGCAGGCGCACCGTGGTGCCGCCACCCGCTAACAGGCCACGCTTGGGCTCCATGACCGCGAACTTCGCCTCGGGGCAGGCCACCCGGATGTCGCAGCCGCCGAGCATCTCCATGCCGCCGGCGGTGCAGAAGCCGTTGACCGCGGCGATCACCGGCTTGTAGAGCGGCCAGTTGCGCAGCACCGAGCGGGTGCCGTCGTCGAGGCGGTAGCCGTCGATCTCGGTGAGGCCCTTCTCGGCGATCTCCTTCTGGAACTTCGTGATCTCGGGCACGTACGTCTTCAGGTCGGCGCCGGCGAAGAACGCCTCCCCCACGCCCGTGATGATCGCGACCCACGCCTGGTCGTCGGCCTCGAAGCGTTCCCACGCCTCGCGCAGCGCCTTGAAGTGCGCCATGTCGGCCGCGTTGCGGGCCTCGGGCCGGTCGATCGTGATGAGCACGACGTGCTCGGCATCCTGGGCGTAGTGAATCGGCACGGCCGTGACGTTATCCCCCAACCTGACGTCTGCGTCAGTGACGCGCGAGGATGAGGTGTGGCCGAACGACACAAGGCATTGGTGACCGCGCCGTTTCGCGGCGAGGGCTGGGACACGCTCAACGCCCTCGCCGACGTCGTGTACGACCCGTGGATCGAGCACGTCCCGCTGCGCCTCATGAACGGCGAGAAGCTCGCGGCGCGCCTCACCGAGGAGGGCGCCGACATCCTGATCGTCGAGTCCGACTCCGTGAAGGGCGCGGTGTTCGACCTGCCGTTGGTGGCGATCGGATCGTGCCGGGGCGATCCCAACAACGTCGACATCGAAGCCGCTACTCGCGCCGGGATCCCGGTGC
>CAZLEC010001082.1:0-1204 GCA_964558245.1 uncultured Burkholderiales bacterium
ACATGCCGAGCGCCGGTTCCGTGAGCGTGACTCGTAGACCGCTCGTTGTCGACGAGACCGGCCCAGGGATGGCGACGACCGCACCCGAGTGCGCTCTCCCCTGAACCCCGTCGAGCACCGCCGCACGACCGGGACATGCCTTTCCATGTCCGTCTGCGCACGACCCGAAGAACGGTCCGGCAACGCTTGGGGGATCAAGCGGTAGTCCGTCGGGGTCAAGTGTCGACACAGACACGCGCCGCGGCGTCACGACCGCCCGACGCCGCGTCGAGACCTCTGCTGCTTCCGCATAGCGGAAGCGGCAATTCTGTAGCGATTTCGAAGGGGCTTTCGGAGGGTGAACTGTCAAGTGGCGAAGACGTGGTTGCCGGGACCGGGGAACTGGTCGGTAAGTGCTGTCGAGTGCCGTTCGAGGGGTGCCGAAGTCGAGAGATCGTCACGGCATCGGCGCGCGCGATGATCGGATCGATGTAGCGGCCGAGGTCGGTGAACTCGCGCAGTCCGAGCGCGCGGGTGACCAGGAGGCCGGCGTCGATCGTGCGAGCCACGTTCGCGGTTACGGGGACTTGCGCGACGACCGGGACGCCGCACACGTCATGGACGTCTCGGTCGGTCAGGCTGCGGCCTGTCTCGCCCAACAGGACGATCCCGTTCGGCTGGAGGTCGCTGGCGACGATGCTGCGCAGCCCGAAGTAACACGGGCCCCGCAACACGACGAAGAGCGGACCTGCGGGTGTGTCGGTGAGTTGGTCGAGACGCCCCGCGTCGACAACTGACACGCACGCCTGAACGGTCGCGGTCTCCACCAACGTGAGATCGTCAGCGACATCGATCGGTCCGCTCGGATCCGCGGCGGCGGTGAGCCCGAGCAGCGCCGCTTCGTTTCCTATGTCGTTGGCGACGAGCTCGGTTGCGGCGTGGCGGGATGCGAACAACGCGAGGGCGGCGGCGATCGTGCTCGTCCCGCTCCCGCCCCGAGCACCTGCGACGGTGATGGTGAGCGTCTGGTCAGTCATCTGTCGACTCCTGCGATCGGTGCCGAGCACTCGACAGCCGTCTGGACACAACTACTGGACACGAGCTCTGACATCGCTGACCGTCGGTAATGGCGCCGGTGTGGGGCGAGCCGAGTGCTCGCCCCGCACCGGGCATCGGTCCGGCTGGCTTCCCCGACCAGTCCGTCCCGAGACCTCACCGCGACACC
>CAZLEC010001083.1:0-1195 GCA_964558245.1 uncultured Burkholderiales bacterium
CCGAGGAGCGGCAGCAGGATGTTGAACGCCTCGGTGGTCGACGGGGTGAGCAGCACGTCGCCCTGCGCGATGCGATCGAACTCGGCCGGCCCCGAGATGCGCCGCGCCGGCCCCTCGTACACCCCGCCGCTCGCGGCGAGGCCGCGCAGCATGTTGTCTTCGTGGGGCGCTTCCGAGCTCCCGAACAGCTCGCCCAACGCGATGCCGACGGCCTGCATGACCCGGGCGACGCCGGGCGGGAGGCCGGCCGGGTCGGGCGGCGGGGGCGGCGGCGGCCCGAGCAACGCCGGCGCCTCCTTGGCGGTGTGCGAGTTGCGCTCCGCGAACCGCTGCGCGAGCTCGTCGGCCGAGGGCTCGCTCGCGCCGGTGACCAGCGCGCACATCTCGCTGAAGCCGGCGTCGACGAAGTGCTCGGCGTCGTGGACCCGGCCCTTGTTCTCGAGCCGGCGGCCGGCCGCCAGCACGGCCCGGCGCATGATGCCCGACGCCCAGATGTCGCTGAAGACGCCGCGTTCGTCACGGAGGCGGTACATGAGGCGCGCCTCGCCGAGCAGCTCGTCGAACTCTGCGCGATGTTCCTCGGGCACCTGCGCACGAATGCCGGCGATGCGCGCGTCGACGTCGTCGGTGTCGTTCCCCGCGCCGCCGACCGAGGATCGGATCGAGCGCAGGAGCGCGTCGGGGAGCTCGAGCGCGTAGCGCCCCGAGATGTCGAAGCCGTCGAGCAGGCGACAGCCGACGAGGTCGAGATACGCCGACACGGCCGGCCCGACCTCACCTCCCATCCCGCGCAACTCCGCGAGCGTCTTCCCGGGGTCGCCGTCTGACTCGAGGAGCGCGCGGGCGGCCGGGTCCTGCGTGATCGCAGCGATGAGCCGTTCGAGCTCGCCCGACGCGCCGGCCGAGACCGGCGCCGCGCCGCGCAGCATCGCGAGCGCGATGGCCGGCGCCACGTCGGTCCACGCCCCGAGATGGGCCAGCAGGTCGCCGACCGGCAGCATCGCCGAACCGGTGAAACGCATGTGCTGGAAGATCATCTGCGAGTGATGCTCGCGGCAGCGCGTGAGATACGCGACGAGCTCCGAGTCGGAGAGCGCGTCGGCGTCGACTGCCTGCAACTCGCGGTGCGTCTTGATCGCGGCCGGCTTGAAGGTCTCGTCCCACTCGCGCAGCTGCTCGCGCCAGACCTTGCGCT
>CAZLEC010001084.1:0-1194 GCA_964558245.1 uncultured Burkholderiales bacterium
GTGTTCTGGTACGCCTCGTACTCCGAACGCGGGCCCCACGGCTTCGCCACCGGGATCTCGTAGAACATCGCGAATTTCATGCGGCGGAGGCTATCGAGTGCTCCCGCCCGGGACTGCCGCGGCTATGTCGCCCCCACTCGGAGCTTGGAGGCCTCGCTCGCCGGCACGATCGCGCTCGGCGGTGGGATCGTGCCGCCCGGGTTGCCGGGCGAGCACTGGTCGGCCGCGTCGGCGGTGTCGTCGACCTCGGTCGAAGCCGGCAGCGCGGGAGCCGGCAGCGTCGGCGGGTCGAGGAACGCGGGCTTCGCCGTGAAGTCGAGGGAGTCGAGCAGGTTGTCGGCATTCGCGTCACGGTAGGTGAGCGCGGGCAGGTTCCATTTCGTCTCGATCAACTTCAACACCGACGTGTGGTCGTGCACGACGTGCGACACGTAGTTCTTCTTTGCGTACGGCGACACGATCACGGCCGGCACGCGGAAGCCGTAGCGGTCATAGCCGTTCGGAAGGAGCGGGGCCACATCGCTCTCGGGCGGAATGTTGTCGGGCTTGATCGCAGGCGGCGGCGGAACGTGGTCGTAGTAGCCGCCGTGCTCGTCGTACATCCAGATCAGCAGTGTCTTCTGCCACGCGGGTCCCTGCATCGCCGCGTTGATGATCGCGGCGGCGAAGCGCTCACCCTGGCGGATGTCCTGCGGATTCTCCTCCGACTGCTGACCGAAGTTCGGATCCACGAGCGAGACGGCCGGCAGTTTGCCCGCGGCCGCGTCGATGATGAACTGCGAGTTCTTGGCCAGTTTCGACGGGGTGATCGCACTGGTCGGCACGATGGCGGCCGACGGGAGGTCTCCGTAGTAGTTCTTCCACGGAATGCCGTGAGCGTCGAGTCTGTCGAAGATGGTGCCGTTGGGGGGGAGTCGCGAAGTGAGCGTCGCGAGGTTGTTCTTGACGATGCCGGCCGCGGTGCCGGCCATGAGGAAGCGCCGGTTGGGGTACGTCTGCGCGAGCGTGGAGCAGAACCAGCGATCGGCCACCGGGAAGGTCTGCGCGAGCCCGTAGTAGAAGGGAATGTCGGTGCTGTCCCAGTAGCCCATCGCGACGGGGCCGCTCGCCTTCACGAAGCCGTCGTTGCGTCCGTTGTCGAACGCGATGTGGGTGGCCGGCCACGCCTGACTGGGTACGGCCGGGAACTGGCAC
>CAZLEC010001085.1:0-1194 GCA_964558245.1 uncultured Burkholderiales bacterium
GTCACGAAGGTCGTCGCCCAGTTTCCGGACGGATCCGAGATCACAATGCGCCCGTCCGACGCCGACGTGTTCGTGGCCGTATCGAAGCCGTCGAAGTCACGCCCGCCGTCTGCCGTGATCGCCTACTGGCCCGGAGGAAATGAGACATGCGCGTTCCAAAGCGACGACACGTCCTACACGTGCCGCAGATCGGTGATCACAGGCGTGACTACGGTCCGCAACTCTCGCTTCGGTCCTGTGACCGTCGGCTGCTCACGAACGGGCTGCGACTCTTCCGCGGCGGTATTCACACGGTGCTCGACCAGTCTCCACGACTACTTGGCGGTTAAGGGAGGCCCCACGCCGGACGACGTGAGTGGCGGAGCCCTCACAACGCTCCTCGGCAAGCCTCCAGACGGACACGCCTGGACTTCATGGTCCTGTGGACACGCGTAAGCGCCGTGTCCTTCGTGGGCCAGCGTTCGAAGAGGCGCCCGCACAAGCGTGGTTCCTCGCTTCGAGGGCCACGGGACGTTGAGAACCGTGCGCAGCGAGAGCATGGACGTAAGGTCCAACTCGGTCCTCCGACACGCATTTGAAGCAACGGGGTCGGCGCCGAGTCGGACCTGGTTGTGCTCTGGGTTGTAGACCGCGCTCACTCCGATGGCCTCGTAGAGCGCGGCACGTTCCTCGTCAGTTGCTTGGTGGAGGAGCCCGGTGAGGCCACCGCAGTGTTCGACCGCGGCGACGATCTCCTCCGTGGAGAGGCTCGGTGGTGTGAGTTGCGTGGCAGCCGTGAGGGCCAGCTCGGCCTGTTCCTTCTCGCCAGCGGCTTCGTCGAGCCAGGTCAGCACTTCACGTCGCGCGGCTGACGAGTTGGTGTCGCGTAACGCTGCTCGGCAGCGCCCGACCTCGCGCTTCGCGGCAGTGATGCGTCGTCGGGCAGCATCGATGTGATCACTTCGGTCGGGGCCGTCGGCGAGCGCCGTGACGATCGCCTGTGCGGTCTGAGTTGAGTGTTCAGGTGCGAACAGCTCACTGAGCCATTCGTTGAGGGCGTCGATGATGGGTTGCTCGCGTACGAGAACGTCGCGTGGATGTGCGTCGGTGATGCCGGGATAGCGGGCCTGGGCGGCGCATCGGTAATAGCGGCGCGCGGCGCTTCGGGTTTGTCCGTGCATGCGTCGTCCGCACGACGCGCAGAACACGCGACCG
>CAZLEC010001086.1:0-1190 GCA_964558245.1 uncultured Burkholderiales bacterium
ACGTACTTGTTGAGGAGCTCGGGGCCCTTGATGTTGAGGAAGTACGAGCGGGCCGAGGGCTTTCCGGTCTTCTCGGCGACGCGCTTCGCCAACGAGTTGGCGACCGCCTTGGCGATCAGCGTCTTGCCGCAGCCCGGCGGGCCGTAGAGCAGGATGCCCTTGGGCGGCTGGAGCTCGTGCTCCTTGAACAGGTCGCCGTAGAGGTACGGCAGCTCGACGGCGTCCTTGATCATCTCGATCTGCTCGTCGAGACCGCCGACATCGTCGTACGACACGTCGGGGACTTCCTCGAGCACGAGATCCTCGACTTCCGGACGCGGGAGCTTCTCGAGCAAGAGGCCCGAGCGGCCCTCCATCAGCAGGTGATCGCCGGCGTGGAGCTTCTCGCCGATCAGGCTCTCGGCGAGCTCACAGATGCGCTCCTCGTCGGCGCGGCCCACGATGAACGCGCGCTTGCCGTCTTCGAGCAGCTCTTTGAACGTGACGACTTCGCCCGCGACCTCGCTCGAGCGGGCGAGCACGACGTTGAGCGACTCGTTCAGCACGACCTCCTGGCCGCGTTGGAGGTCGTCGGCGTTGAGCTCCGGGTGCAGCGCGACGCGCATCTTGCGCCCGGCCGTGAAGATGTCGGCGGTGCCGTCGTCGTTGGTGCCGAGGAACGTGCCGTAGCCGGAGGGCGGCATCGTGAGCTTCTCGACGTCCTCCCGCAGCGCGGCGATGTGCTCGCGCGCTTCACGCAGGGTGGCGGAGAGCTTCTCGTTCTGGGAGACCGCCTGGGCGAGCTGCCCCTTGGTCTCCAGGAGTCGTTCTTCGAGGGTCCGGACACGCTTGGGGGCGTCCTGCAACCGGCGGCGAAGGACCACGACCTCTTCTTCGAGGCCCTTGATCGTCTCTTGGAGCTGGGCGACCTGCCCCTCGTAATCGGCCAGCCTGCGCTCGTGCTCCGCGGCCATGACTGGGCACCTCCTCGGTCGTCTCGGACCCTAGTCCTGTGTTCAGGGTGCCGAGCGCGCATCCGATACTTTGACGACTTCGAACGGGCGATCAGCCGGCTGAGTTCGATTTCTCACTCAATAGTGTGATAAATTCCGATGCGGGCTTCCGGTGGCGAGACAACTGCCGACGGAAGCCGTGAACCTTTCTTCGACCTCGAGACCGCAAAAGTGAGGGCAGCGAGATGAAGGTCTGGA
>CAZLEC010001087.1:0-1188 GCA_964558245.1 uncultured Burkholderiales bacterium
AATGCGCTGTTTGTGAACCACAATGCGCCGTCAGGCCCAGCCGTGATTTCGTCGGGACCCACGATGCCTGATCCGCTGTACTTGGTCACAACGCCGGCCGTTGTAATACGTCCGATCGAACCATTGTTGCCCTGAAGGGCACCATTGGTGAACCAAAGGGCGCCGTCAGACCCGGAAGCGATATCGACCGGATCCACAATACTCGGATCGATGTAATTCGTGATCACACCGCTCGTCGTGATCCGACCGATTGAACCAAGAACAGTGCTGAACCCATCGTTGGTGAACCACAGCGCGCCGTCCGGACCTACCGTGATGGCTTGGGGATCGGAGATGCTGGGGTCGGCGTAGTTGGAGACGACTCCGCTCGTGGTGATTCGCCCAATCGAGTTGTTCCCCGAATTGACGAACCAGAGCGCGCCGTCGGGTCCGGTGGTGATCCCGGTCGGAGCCGAAATACTCGCGTCGCTGAAGTCCGTCACCGTGCCGGCAGTTGTAATACGGCCGATCGTGTTGAACGGGCCGTTCGTGAACCAGACCGCCCCATCGGGGCCCGCAGTGAGACCCTGCACATCAGTGTTGGGCGCGGTGTAACGAGAAAGAGTCCCGGTGGTCGTAACTCGACCGATCGAAAGGTCGCCGAGGTTCGCAAACCACAGCGCGCCGTCAGGGCCCGTGGTGATGGACACCGGGAGATTGATGTCCGGGGTACCGGCCGAATAAGAAGTCACGGCTGCACCGGCCGCGTGCGCCGTGGCGACGGCTGCGAGACCGCCGAGCGGAACGCCCATCAGCACTGCGGCGAGCAACGCCGTGAATCGCGTCCCGCCGACCGAACTCCGCGAACTGCTACGTCGCGCCATGACTTTTGCCCCCGCTCCCCCAGGCGGCACACGGCCGCACTCGAGAGCGAGCCTGACAGGTACAGGTTGAGGCGACTATCCCGCAATGCGACTAGTCGCGACGCCTCGACCCAACGAGTGTTGCTCAAGTTGGTAGTGAGGATCAGCGCAGAACGTATGGTCACGCCCACGTCGCGCGGTTTCGTTCGCGACATACGAAACGATTCGTTCCCGAATGCCGACCGCCCAGCTGACTGCGCGCTGCTACGAGCTGCTCACGCGGTAACCGATCCGCGGGCGCAGGCTACGACGTCGGCGCGGGCGCGGGCGGGAGCGGCAGGCCGAG
>CAZLEC010001088.1:0-1187 GCA_964558245.1 uncultured Burkholderiales bacterium
ACCGCGTCGATGCGGTCGAGCCAGTAGCCGATCCAACCGCCGCCCGATTCGAGGACCACGACCTTCAGGCGCGGGAACCGGTCGAAGACGCCGTAGTCGAAGAGCGTTGTGAACTGCTGGCGCACGCCGTCGGAGGCCGTGACCGACGCGAGGAGCCGCAATTCCTTCACGTGCTCCCAGGAGCCCATGCGCGTGCCCTTGGTCCACTGCGGCTCGAAGGTCGGATGGATCGCGAACGGCACCCCGAGGTCTTGCGCGGCGGCGAACACGGGATCGTGGTCGGTGTGACCGAGCGGTCGACCGTCGTGTGTGAACGGCGCGACGTACGCGCCGCGCGCGCCTTCGCCCACGGCGCGCTCGAGCTCGTGCGCCGCCGCGGCCGGGTCGGTCAGCGACAGGTGCGCGGTCGGGATCAGTCGCGGGTTCCCATCGCAGAATTCACAGATCCAGCGGTTGTACGCGCGGGTGTACGCCTGGCTCAGCTCCGGGTCGTCGAGCTCGGCTTCCCACAACAAGCCGATCGTCGTGTACAGCACGACCGCGTCGATGCCTTCGGCGTCGAGCAGCTCGATGCGCTCATCGGGGTTCATGGCGCCGTAGGGCGCCTCACCGTGATACGTGCGGGCCGGATCGAGCTGCATCCCGCGCAGGTCGGGGTCGCCCATCGCGCCGAGCGTGGAGGGGAAGCCGCGCCGGCTCATCCTCGACCGCGCACCCCCGATCTCGAGCTCCTCGAGCCCGTTCTCGTCGGCGACGAGGCGCAACGCACGGTCTCGATACTTCGCCTCGAGATGGGTCTCCCACAGATCGGGTGGCTCGAGGATGTGGCCGTCGGCGTCGACTGCGCCGGCGAACGAGAGGCGCTTCGTCTCGTGCATGGGCTTCGGCATGGCCGCCAACGTACGTTGTGGTGCTCGCCGAGCCAAGCAGACCCGAAGGGGGAGACGTGGACTTCGAGATACCTCCCGAGATCCGGTCGACGCTCGATGCCCTCGACGCGTTCATCGAACGCGAGATCGTCCCGTTGGAGCAGGCCGACGACAATGTCCGCTTCTTCGACCACCGCCGTGAGTACGCGCGCACCGACTTCGAAGACGGCGGCGTCCCGCGCCGCGATTGGGAGGAGCTCCTTGCGGAGATGCGCCGCCGGGCCGACGCGGCCGGCTGGCTCCGTCACGCGCTCCCCG
>CAZLEC010001089.1:0-1186 GCA_964558245.1 uncultured Burkholderiales bacterium
GTATCGGCCTCATCAAGAGCCTGGTGCAGACGCAATGCGTGACACCGCTCCTCAACACGCTGTTCGCCAAGTACACGGCGAGCAAGGTGGTCCGCCCGATCACGACCCTGCCGCCTGCGGTGCAAAAGGGCGTCAACCAGGCCGACGCCGACCTCTTCACCGCCGCGAGCTCGGTCCCCTTGCTGCTCGTTCACGCGACCGCGGACACGTTCGTGCCGCCATCGACAACCGCGACCATCGCCGCGACATTGTGTTCGCTGAAACCGCCCCAGCCACTCGAACGATGGTTCTACACCGGACTCGATCACCACACGATCATCGGGACGGCGATTCCCGGTACGGAGAACGCCAACGGCAACTTCGGTCAGAGTTACAGCGGCTCAACCACGTACGACGACATGATCCGATGGCTGAGCAACCGCTTCGCGAACGTGCCCTGGCCCGACCCGTACACACCGACCGGCGACGGCATCACGCCGGTGACACAGACCAACAGCTGCTGAGACGCACAACCCGCACCACCGAACCCTTCGCCAACGGAAAACCGCGCCGTCAGTAGGGCTCCGGAAGCGTGAGCCCGAACGCGTTGGCGAGTGCGGCCATGTCGAGTCGATCGCGCTCTCTGGGGGCGTAGCCGCGGTGGTGCTCGACCTGAAGCTCGGGTGTGAGACAAGGAACTGTCGTGCCCAGCAGAAGCCCTTGCCCAAGCCCGCTCGCCGGATAGGGACAATCGGTCCCGTCCGGTGCAGCGTGCCGCTGCCAGCCGCACCCGTCCTCGTCGAAGATGACCGGATGGATGTCGATCTGGCTCGCCGCGGGTGACCTCAGAACCGCGCGGGTGGGCAGGTGATCCTCGACCTGGAAGAAGCCGAGTCGGGCGACCGTGCGAAGGACGTCGTCGAGTCGGTCGAGCTCGACGACGATGTCGACGTCTTCGTGGTCTCGCGTCTGCTCTCCCAGCAGCGCGTCGATGCCCCAACCGCCGTCGAGCCAGACGCGCAGTCCTGCTCGTTGCAGCGCGCCGAGGACCTCCAACACGTCGGTTGCCAGCACGCCATCGGTCTAGCGCGCCGACCTCACAACGGCCCGCCTCAGAACGGCCGCGCGACATCGCGCATCCTGCGCAGGCCGGAACGCCGGTCACGCGCGCTATCCGGAGCGGGCTTTGGCGGCTTCGAGGTGGTGT
>CAZLEC010001090.1:0-1183 GCA_964558245.1 uncultured Burkholderiales bacterium
GAGACCGAAATGGGTCTGCACGTCTTCGAGAACTTCGCGCGCGTGCCGGCCGCGCGGATCGAACATCGTCGCGATGACGCCGCGCACCTCGAGCTTTTTGTTGGTGAACTCGCGCACGTCGGCGATCGTGTCGAGCAACTGCGCGAGCCCGCGGTGACTGAGTGCCTCGCACTGCAACGGCACCAGTACGAAATCGGCCGCGGTCAGCCCGTTGACCGTGAGCACGCCGAGCGACGGCGGGCAGTCGATGAGCACGATGTCGAACGCGTCGCGCACTGAATCGATCGCGCGGCCCAACGCCTGCTCGCGTCCGGTGCGCGTCAGCAGGTGGACCTCGGAGCCGGCGAGCTCGATGTTCGCCGGGAGCAGCCGGACGCGACCGGCGTCGATGATCGCGTCTTCGGCTTTCACCCGTTGCAGCAGCACGTCGTGCAGGGTGGGCGTGCACTGCTCGGGCTCGAGACCCAACGCGAACGTGAGGCAGGCCTGCGGGTCGAGGTCGACGAGGAGCACCCGCTCGCCCAGGTCGGCGAGCGCCAGGCCGAGGGTTTGGGTCGTCGTGGTCTTGGCGACGCCGCCTTTCTGGTTGGCGATCGCGTACACCCGCGCCACGCTCACCGAGTCTAAGGAGCCCGGCACGAGACCGGAGGGTCGAGCTCCGCGGGTGACCTGCGGCGGGCGTGCAGCGCCTCTACCAGGGGCGGCGTGGGCCCGGCGGCCTATCCGGTACGGCAGTGTCCCCTTTGTGACATCGCTGGCACAATGGCCTAGTATGTTCGCAGAACGCACATAGGGTTCGCGGGATGCTCATCCACCCACCGAGGGGCCGAAAGGTCCGCTGCGGAGAAACGGGGGGCGGGGGCATCAATGGCGTGGCCACAGGGATGACGTGCGGCAGCACAGAACGAAACCGGCGGTTGGCATGGGAGGCCCACCGGCTGGTTCGAACAAGTATCCCCCACGCCAGCGAATGGAATTGAAGGTGGAGCACATGCAACCCCGCGACGACGACGCCCTGCTCACTCCGTCTGAGGTCGCGGCAATGTTTCGCGTGAACCCGAAGACAGTTACCCGATGGGCGCGCGCCGGAAAGATCTCGGCGATCCGCACCCTCGGCGGTCACCGCCGGTTCCGCGAGAGCGAGATCCGGCAGTTCCTCGAGCAGGTCGAGCAGACCGACCAG
>CAZLEC010001091.1:0-1179 GCA_964558245.1 uncultured Burkholderiales bacterium
CGCGTTCCACCAGACTCACCAACACCTCGATGGCGAAGAACGGATTGCCGCCCGTCTCGTCGTGGAGGGCCACGGCGAGCTCACGGGCTTGTTCATTGAGTTCGTTCCCCGATGCCCGTTCGACGAGATCGACGACACCGTCTCGATCGAGGCCGCGCAACGCGATGCGGTCGACGCCTTCGGAGCGGCGCAAGTGCGCGAGCAGCGCGCCCAACGGATGCGTGCGGTCGATCTCCGTGTCGCGGTACGTGCCGATGACGAGCAGGTTCATGTTCCGCTCGCTCTGCAGCACGTGGCGAAGCATGTGCAACGTCGGCTCGGCGGCCCAGTGCAGATCGTCGAGCACGAGCAGTGTCGGTGCGATCGACGATTGCGCCTCCAGCCAACCGGCGATCGCCTCGAACAACAAATAGCGCTCCGTTTCCGGATCACTCTTTGTCGGTCGCAGTCCGGGCACGCGCTGCTCGAGCTCCGGCACGAGACGGCCGAGCTCACCCGCGCCCGGGCCGAGCAGCGTCGCGAGCTGGTCAGCCGGCGCGTGCGCAACGACGTGGGCGAGCGCTTCCACGAACGGTTGGAACGGCACGCCGAGCCCGTCGTCGCAACGGCCGAGGAGGACGAAACCACCTTCGAAGTCGACCGCACGTGCGAGCTCGGCTGCGAGGCGCGTCTTGCCAACGCCGGGCTCCCCCGCGATCAGCACCGCACCCCGAGCACCCGCGACCGCGCGCTTCCACGCGAGCGTGACTTGCTCGAACTCGTCGTCTCGCCCCGCGAGCGAGAAGCGCGGTGCGATCGAGAACGCGCGTGGGAGGGGCAGCTGGATGGTGCGGACGATGAGCGGCGCCCACTCCACCTCGCACGTCGCGAGCGGTTCGGGAAGTCCTTTCAACTCCAGTTGGCCCACGGGCCGGATCGTGACCTCGGAGCGACTACCGAGCAGCACGCGCACGACGTCGGCGGCGAGCACTTGTCCGCTGCGCGCCGCAGAACAAAGCCGTGACGCTTCGACAACGGGCGTGCCGAACCAGTCGTCGTCGTCGAATGTGGCCTCGCCGACCGAAATCCCGACGCGCAGCGCGAGGGGGAGTTGGCGCTTGCGGGCGAGAACGTCGATCGCTTGCTGCATGCCGCACGCGGTGCGCACTGCGTCGTTGTTGCTTGCAAACGACACCATCA
>CAZLEC010001092.1:0-1178 GCA_964558245.1 uncultured Burkholderiales bacterium
AGACCGCCGACCACCTCATCGTGATCGGCCGCGGCCGCATCATCGCCGACGCCGGTACCGATGAGTTCATCAACCGGCACACGGCTGCCAGCGTCCGGGTCCGCGCCGTAGAGCAGAACGTTCTGGCCGAAGCCCTCACCCGACGCGGTGCGCTCATCGACCACGGCCCCGACGGTGCCATGGCCGTGACCGGCATGGACTCCGCCGCCATCGGCGGCGTTGCTCACACGCACGCCGTCACCCTCATCGAGTTGGCCCCGCTCGGGTCATCGCTCGAGGACGCGTATTTCGACTTGACCCAGCACGAAACCGACTACGCCGCCGCTCAGCTGGTCGGCGCAACCCAAGGAGCCTGAGATGACCACTGCCACCTACACCATCGATGCGCCTTACGTCACAACCCAGGCTTCGCCGGTGCGCACGCCGAAGATCGGCCGAGCGGTGAAAGCCGAGTGGACCAAGCTCCGCACGCTGACCTCGACATGGCGGACGGTCGTCATCGCCACGGTCTTATCGGTTGCGCTGGGAGCGATCCTTTGTCTCTCCCAGGTCCAACAGTGGACGAGCATGACGGCCCAGCAGCACCGCACCTTCGACCCGACCTCCTGTTCACTGTTCGGCGTCGTCTTCGTCGGCGCGGTAATGCTCGCGGCGCTCGGCGTACGGTCCGTCACTGCGGAGTACTCGACCGGGATGATCCGGTCCACCTTCACCGCCACGCCGACCAGACGCCGCGTCTTGGCAGCCAAAGCCGGCGTCACCGCGGCGTTCGTGTTCCCTGTGGCACTACTCGCCGATGTCGTCAGCTTCGAGGTCGGACAGCGCGTCTTCACCGGCAAGCACCTCCAAGCGTCCCTCAGCCATCCCGGCGTACTCCAAGCGGTCGTCTTCGGAGCCGTCGCGGTGAGCCTCACCGCCGTTCTCGCGGTCGGACTCGGCGGACTCATCCGCCACACCGCGGGCGCGACCACCGCACTGGTGCTGCTCATCGTCGGAGGCGTCACGCTCGGCCAGTTGCTCCCGGCCGGCCTTCGTCAATACGTGCCCGGGACCGCGTTCCAGGCCGCCGTCACCGTCAACCACTCGCCCGGACTCCTGAAGCCAGGCACCGCCGTCGCGGTCCTCGCCATCTATGCCGCCATCACCCTCGCGGCCGCGTCGATCCGAATCGCCCACCG
>CAZLEC010001093.1:0-1169 GCA_964558245.1 uncultured Burkholderiales bacterium
GCGATGTCGGCCTCGTAGACCTTCTTCTGCTCGGTGTCGGGCAGGAGGATCATGATGATGTCGGCCTCGCGCACCGCGTCGGCGGTCGGGAGCACGCGCAGGCCGGCGGCCTCGGCCTTCGCCTTCGACTTGGATCCCTCCCGCAGGCCGACGATCACGTCGATGCCGGAGTCCTTCAGGTTGAGCGCGTGCGCGTGGCCCTGGGAGCCGTAGCCGAGGATCGCCACCCGCTTGTCGGCGATCAGGCCGGTATCGGCGTCGTTGTCGTAGTAAACGGTCGCAGCCATTCAACGTTCTCCCAGGTCAGAGGGGGTGCAGAGCCCGATGCGTCTCAGACCCACACACATTGTGGGTCAGGGACGCATGGGGGGAAAAATCAGGCGCGGGCGGCTTTCACGGCCCGCAGGCGGGTGGGCTGGCGGGCGACCCGGGCCAGCGCGATACGGCCGGTCCGTTGGAGCTCCACGATCCCGAACGGCTTGGCCAGATCGCTGAACGCGTCGAGCTTGTCGGACTCGCCGGCAACCATGATCGTGAGCGCCTCGAACCCGACGTCGACGATCTTGGCGTCGAAGATCGAGGCGAGCTCGGTCACCTGCGGCCGCACCTCCGCGGTCGCCTGCACGGTCATCATCATGAGCTCGCGCTCCACTCCGTCGCCGGGTGCGATCTCCGTGATCTTGATCACTGGGATCAGCTTGTTGAGCTGCTTCACCACCTGCTCGAGCGGTGCGGTCTCGGCGTCGACGACGATCGTCATCCGGCTGAACCGGTCGTCGTCGGTGGGGCTGACCGCGAGCGAGAAGATGTTGAACGCACGCCGCGAGAACAAGCCGGCGACGCGCGAAAGCACGCCCGGCTTGTTCTCCACCGTGACGGTCAGGATGTGGTGCGGGCGGCTCGCCATCGCTACCGGCCCCCTTCGCCGAACTCGGGACCGAGGATGATGTTGTCGTTCGATCCGCCGGCGGGCACCATCGGGTAGACCTTCTCGCGCCAGTCGGTGCGGAAGTCGATCACGACCGGCCGGTCGTCGATGGCGTTCGCCTTCTCGATGGTCGCGACCACGTCGTCGGCGCTGTCGACGCGCATGCCGACGCATCCCATCGCCTCGGCCCACTTCACGTAGTCGGGCAGGTCGGGCGACAGGTACACCTCGCTGTAGCGCT
>CAZLEC010001094.1:0-1167 GCA_964558245.1 uncultured Burkholderiales bacterium
GATGGTCAAGCGGCACCAGGGCTACAGCCCGACGACCGGCGACTGGGAGTTCTTCTCGTTGCAGGCGTCGGCGACGGGGACGGTCATCAAGAAGTCGGGCGCGAAGGTGCTCAACTTCGCGGGCCTCGACTGCGCGTCGTGCCACGTCGCGGCCAAGGGGCGATTCGACTTCGTGTGCGCGAAGAATCACGGCTGCGCGCCGCTCCCCGTCAGCGACGCGATCATCGCGGACCTCCAACGCAGTGACCCGCGGCCCAAGGGCTGAGATCGGCTACGGGCGCCCGATGAGCTCGCGCGCCCACGCGTAGTCGGCCTTGCCGGCCGGCGTGCGCGGGATCTCGGCAGTCACGTGGAGCGCGCGCGGGACCTTGTAGCCGGCGAGGTGCGCACGGCAGTGCGTCTGCAGCGCGGCGAGGTCGGGCGCGGTTTCGCCGCCCTCGACCGAGATCACGGCGACGACGCGCTGGCCGTACTGCCCGTCGACCGCACCGAGCACGACCGCGTCGGTGACCGCCGGATGCTGCTTCAGGACGGCCTCCACCTCCTCCGGATACACCTTCTCGCCGCCCGTGTTGATGCACATCGCGCCCCGGCCGAGGAGATGGATCGTGCCGTCGGCGTCGATCGTCGCCATGTCGCCGGGGAGCGACCACCGCTCGCCGTCGATGTCGACGAACGTGCGCGCGCTCCGCTCCGGATCCTTGTGGTATCCGATCGGCACCCGCCCGCGCGTCGCGAGCCGGCCGACGATGCCGCTCCCCGCCGCGACCGGTCGCATCGTCTGCTCGTCGATCACTGTCGTGTCGGCCTTGGCCGCGAACGTGAGCGAGGCCGACGGCGTGCCGTTGCGGGTCGTGACGGCGACCGCTTGCGCGGGGGACTCCGACGAGCCGATCCCCTCGACGATCGCGAGCACCGAGGGCAAGGCCGCCATCAGCGCGTCTTTCACGTCGCCCGACAGGATGCTGCCGCCCGACCCGAGCAGCCGCAGCGACGAGAGATCCCATCGCGCCGGATGCGTCGAGAGTGCGTGCAGCATCGGGCGCGCGCTCGCGTCGCCCACGAGATTGCACGCGTTCACCCGCTCCCGGTCGAGGAGGTCGAGCACGAGATCCATGTCGACGTGCGGTTCGCCGTAGAGCACGACCTTGCCGCCGCCGAGCAGCG
>CAZLEC010001095.1:0-1166 GCA_964558245.1 uncultured Burkholderiales bacterium
CGGGAGTGTGAATCATCTCCCGGCGACTTGACCGCGGTCACGACCTTCGGCGAGGTTCGCCGGTCATGGACGCCTCGAGATGAGCGCGACGACGGGCGCCGATCTCCTGGTGCGAGGTGCGTTGCTGGTCGCCACCGTCGACGACGACCGCAACGAGATCGACGGGGGCTGGGTCGCGATAACCGACGGCCTCGTCGCGGCACTGGGTGGTGCCGGCGACGTCCCGCCCGACGCGGCACGGGTCCTCGACGCCGCCGGCTGTCTCGTGACACCCGGCTTGATCAACACGCACCATCACATCTACCAGAATCTCACGCGCAGCTTCCGTCCCGCCGTGAACGGCACCCTGTTCGAGTGGCTCACGACGCTCTACCCGCGCTGGGCGTTGCTCGACGAGGAAGCGGCCTACGTGTCGGCGTGGATCGGGTTGGCCGAGCTCGCGCTCGGCGGCTGCACGACGAGCACCGATCATCTCTACGTGCACCCGCGCGGCGCCGGCGATCTGATCAGCGCGGAGATCCGCGCCGCGCAGGAGCTCGGGATGCGCTTCCATCCGACGCGCGGATCCATGAGCCTGTCGGAGAAGGACGGCGGGCTGCCGCCCGATTCAGTGGTGCAGCCCGACGACGAGATCCTGGCCGACAGCGAACGTCTCGTCGCCCGGCACCACGACCGTTCGTGGGGAGCGATGGTGCGCATCGCGTTGGCGCCGTGCTCGCCGTTCTCCGTCACGCCGCAGCTCATGCGCGCGACCGCCGAGCTCGCCGAACGACTCGACGTGCGGATGCACACGCATCTCTCCGAGGACCCCGACGAGGACCGTTTCGCCGAGGAGGTGTTCGGCCGCCGCACGATCGACCATTTCGCCGACGTCGGATGGGGGAGCGACCGAGCTTGGGTCGCGCACTGCATCTATCCGAACGACGACGAGATCGCGCGGCTCGGCGCGTGGGGGACCGGTGTCGCGCACTGCCCGAGCTCCAACATGATGATCGGCGGCGGCATCGCGCCGGTGCCCGAGCTCCGCGCCGCCGGCGCGCCGGTCGGTCTCGGTTGCGACGGTTCGGCCTCCACCGACTCCGCGTCGTTGTGGATGGAAGCCCGCAACGCGTTGCTGCTCGGCCGGCTGCGGAAGGGCCCGGCGTCAACCGGCGCGCGCGACGCCC
>CAZLEC010001096.1:0-1164 GCA_964558245.1 uncultured Burkholderiales bacterium
CCATCATGCGGATGTGGCCCATGTAGTGGATGACGTTGTCGCCCATCGAGCACGCAAAGACCGGCAGGTGCTCCGACTTGAGCATCGGCGCGCCGACGATGGTCTTCTGCTCGTCGACGTAGGAGATGATGCGGTCGATCTCGGCCGCGCCGTAGCCGAGGTTCCGCAGCGCACGCGGCACGGTCTGGTTGACGATGAACATCGTCCCGCCACCGACGAGCTTCTTCGCCTTGGTGAGCGCGAGATCCGGCTCGATGCCGGTCGTGTCGCAGTCCATCATCAGCGCGATGGTGCCGGTCGGTGCGATCACGCTGGCCTGCGAGTTCCGCACGCCGAACCGCTCGCCCAGCTCGACGGCGTCGTCCCACGCGGCACGCGCCTCACCGCCCAACTCGGCCGGCACGAGCGCCTCGTCGATCATCGTGGCCGCGGCGTCGCGGTGCATCCGCAACACGTTCAGCATCGGTTCCTTGTTCTGGGCGAAGCCCGCGAACGGTCCCATGCGCGCGGCAGTACGGGCGCTCGTCGCGTACGCGTGACCGGTCATGACCGATGTGAGCGCCGACGTGTACGCCCGGCCCGCGTCGGAGTCGTACGGCATGCCCAACGCCATCAGCAGGGCGCCGAGGTTCGCGTAGCCGAGCCCGAGCTGACGGAACGCCCGGCTGTTCTCGGCGATCTTCTCGGTCGGGTAGTCGGCGTTGCCGACGAGGATCTCCTGCGCGGTGAACATCACCTCGACCGTGTGCTTGTAGCCGGCCACGTCGAAGCGGTCGTCGTCGCCGAGGAACTTCAGCAGGTTGATGCTCGCGAGGTTGCACGCCGAGTTGTCGAGGTGCATGTACTCGCTGCACGGGTTGCTCGCGTTGATCCGGCCCGTGTTCGACGCGGTGTGCCAACGGTTGATCGTCGTGTCGAACTGCATGCCGGGGTCGGCACACTCCCAGGCCGACTGGGAGATCTGGCGCATCAGATCGCGCGCCTTCAGCGTCTTGATCGGCTCACCGGTCTTGACCGCCTTGAGTGTCCAGTCGCGATCGTCGAGCACGGCCTGCATGAACTCGTCGGTGACCCGCACCGAGTTGTTCGCGTTCTGGTACTGGATCGAATGGCTGTCCTTGCCGTCGAGGTCCATGTCGAAGCCGGCGTCGCGCAGGGCGCGCG
>CAZLEC010001097.1:0-1161 GCA_964558245.1 uncultured Burkholderiales bacterium
GGTTCGTTGTCAGGGACCGCACGAACTCGATGTCGATCTTGAGTGATCGCAGGGGAAGTCTCTTGAGATAGGTGAAGCTCGCAAAGCCGGTGCCGAAGTCGTCGAGACTGAGTCCGCAGCCGATGTCGGCAAGTCCCTGCGCGAAGATCTCCCCGGCGTGGACATCTTGCATCAGGGCAGTCTCGGTGATCTCGACCACAAGGTTGGCTGGGTCGGCACCGGAGTCACGGAGCTCCCGCTCGATCAAGGGCAGGACATAGTGGATCGACTGGGCTGAGAGGTTGACCTCCACCCGGTGTCCTCGTGCGGCAAAGTGGATGGCCTGAGTGATGACCCAACGGTCGATTTCGCCGATCATCCCGAACCGCTCGGCGATGGGTATGAAGCTTCCCGGAAGAATGATCTCACCACGACGCCGCCCGATCATCCGGACCAGGAGCTCTTCGCTTGCATCGCCGCCTTGGAGCGGGACGATCGGCTGCGAGTACAAGATAAGTCGGTCTTCGTCGAGCGCTTCCCGGATACGACCGACCCAGGCGAGCGCGGCGAGCTCGCGCTGGACCCGTTCTTCGGCCGCTCGTTCCTCGCTCGTATCGCGAAAGACGACGACAACGCCGACAACTGTCGATTCGTCGACCAGCGGCGCGGCCGAATAGGCGACCGGCACGATGGTTCCGTCCTTACGAGTGAAGACGTCGCCGGTGACGCGGATCGTGCGGCCCTGCGATCGAACCTTCAGGAGCTCGCATTGGCTCTCGGGGTGCGGCGAGCCGTCAGCATGCTGGTTGTGAACCACGGAGTGCATCGAGCGGCCGCGCAGCTCCGCCTCGGTCCAGCCCAGGATCTCGGCGCCCGACGCGTTGAGGAGCGTGAGATAGCCGTCGGCGTCCAGCGTGTAGAGGCCCTCGGCCATGTTGTCCATGATGGTGGCCCGGAGCGCCTGGGCCTGCCTGCGCTCGGTGGTCTCGACCGCAACGATGCCGATCCCGATGATCTCGTCATCCATGCGCACCGGGTAGTAGCTCGCGAGCCAGTGGTGGGCGGTTGCGGGGTCGCCGGCGGCCGGCCCGTTCAGCTCGATGTTGAGGACGCTCGTTCCGGTGTCAAGCACGCCTCGAAAGACCGGTTCGAGCTGGGACCAGAGCTCCGGGACCACGTCTG
>CAZLEC010001098.1:0-1155 GCA_964558245.1 uncultured Burkholderiales bacterium
ACCACACTGCTCGCCGCGGGCGGCGGGCTCACCGCGAAGGGCGCACCCGGCGGGGCCGCGGGCTTGAGCAATGTGTCGGTGGTGCACCACGCCGGGAAGCTGCTGACGCTCGGCGAGGTCGGCCTTCCCTACGAGCTCCGAGCGCAAGACCTGTCGACCGTCGGCGCGTACGACTTCGCCGGAGGCCTGCACGGCAACATGACCGCGCATCCGAAGATCGATCCCGCCACGGGCGCGATGCACTTCTTCGGGTACAACTTCACCGAGCCCTTCCTCGAGTACTACGTGGCCGATCGCGACGGCGTGCTCGTGTCGAGCCAGCCGGTCTCGGTGAAGGCATCCACCATGATCCACGACTTCGCGATCACCGACCGCGACGTCGTGTTCTGGGAGATGCCCGTTCTGTTCGACATGAACCTCGCGATCAAGATGATCAGCGAGCCGCGCTCCACGATCATGCCCTACGTGTGGAAGCCGGAGTACGGATCACGGATCGGCGTGATGCCGCTCGGAGGTCCGGCGTCGGCGATCCGATGGGTCGAGATCGAGCCGTGCTACGTCTTCCACGGTATGAACGCGTGGCGAGACGGCGACGAGGTCGTGCTCGACGTCTGCCGCATGGCGAAGGTGTTCGAAGCGGGATCCGCGCTGGGCGCCCCACCTCGCCTGCACCGCTGGCGGGTCAACACTCGCGGCGCGCAGCTCACGTTCCGCGACGAGGTGCGGTCCGATCTGGACGCCGACCTGCCCTCGATCGACCGGCGCTACGCCGGTCGCGCCTACCGGCACGGTTGGCGCGTCGAAACTCGCCCCGCCACCGACGACGTCGTGCTCGCCGGAGCGGTGCACGTCGACTCGCACACCGGCGCCGAGACGCGATGGGATGCCGGCCCGCAGTACTCGTCAGGTGAGTGGCTGTTCGTGCCCACCGGCGCCGCCGAAGCCGAAGGCGTCGTGATGACGTACGTCTACGACCGCGCCGCCGGCACGTCGTCGCTCGTGGTCCTCGACGCGCGCGATGTCGGCGCCGGCCCCCTCGCGCGTGTCGAGCTCCCCCAACGGGTGCCGTACGGGTTCCACGCGACGTGGGTTCCGACGCTCTGAATGCACCGGGCGCCGGGCGCCTACGGCGCGTCTACCGCACCTCGCTGACGA
>CAZLEC010001099.1:0-1155 GCA_964558245.1 uncultured Burkholderiales bacterium
TGGACGATTCGGTCGGCCGGGACCGCGCCGATGATAAGGCCGCCCATCAGAGGCAAGAGCCGCAGACCTGATCCCATCGCAGTCGCGCCGAGGACGCCCTGGAAGTACTGCGGCATCGTGAACAAGACACCAACCATCGCGAGGAACGACATCGCCGCCAGGATCACCCCGCCCGTGAAGGGCTTCGAGCTGAACAACGTCAAGTCGAGGAGCGGCTGACCGCCCGGACGTCGGTTCAGTCGGCGTTCCCAACCGACGAATCCGACAAGGATCGCGAGACCGACCGCGATCATGAGGAGCGCGCCGGGATTGCTCCAGCCGTTCTGGCCGGCCTTGATCAGTCCGTAGGTCATCGCCACCAAGCCCGCGGCTGACGAAGCAACTCCGGCTGGGTCCAGACCCGGACGCTTCGACGCGCGCGACTCGGGCACCATCGCAGCCACCGCAACGAAGCCGATCAACGCGACCGGCACGTTGATGAGGAATACCCAGCCCCACCAAAAGTGCGTGAGCAGCCAACCACCCAGGATCGGCCCGATCGGCAGGGCCAGGAAGTTCCCCGCCGCCATAACGCCGACCGCCTTCGGTCGCTCGTCCTTGGTGAACAGCACCGTGAGCGCGGAGATCGCCATCACGATCACCCCGGCCCCGGCGAGGCCCAACAGCACCCGGGCAGCCATGAACTCCGCCACCGATGTCGAGTACGCACACGCTGCCGACCCGACACCGAACGACCCGACCGAGACGAGCAGCACCTTCTTGTGGCCGTAACGGTCGCCGAGGAGGCCGGCGGGCAACATCGCCGCCGCCAGCACGAGGAAGTATCCCGATGAGAACCACTGCAGGTCGGACTCCGACGCGTGCAACGCCCTCGAAAGCGTCGGCAACGCCACGCTCAACACCGTCGTGTCCATCCCCACCGCCAACACACCGAGCACGAGTGCGCCGAGCGCCCACCACCGCCGACTCGTCGGCGCGTCCTCGCCTCGCGGCGCTTCGGGAGGCGGGCTCTCGAGAACTGTTGACACGACCCATCCTCCAGACCAAAAGAAGCGTGAACCCATCCGGACTACACGCCGAGCGCGCCGTCCCCGAACCAAGCGCCTACTAGTCGGCAGTTCGAGCGCTTAAGCGTTACCTACGTTGTGGAGCCGA
>CAZLEC010001100.1:0-1155 GCA_964558245.1 uncultured Burkholderiales bacterium
TGTGGGTCAGGAACCGCCTAGCTTGTACTCGCCCAGCCACATTTCGGTGAGGAACCTCGTCGTCTTGCCCGGCCGGGTCACCAGCGTGTGAGTGGCCTCGCTGGTGATCAGCGACGCAGTCGGCTTGTCGGGCCAGGCCGCCTCGAAGTCCGCGGCGTTCTTGTCGTTCGCGCTCTCGGCCAGCAACATCAGCCGGCCACCGTCAGCCTGCACTTGCGTATCGATTTGGGCCAACTCGGTGAGGTCGCCGTCGTTGTCGAGGTAGCCGACGTTCGTCCCGCACATCACCTTCATTGTTCCCGGCCACTCCGACCTTGCTCGACTGCCGACGGCGATGACGACGTCACCCGGCCGCAGCTGCGAGCACACCTGATGCACCAACGTCGGTTCGCCAACCTCGGTCTTGGTGTAGATCACCTCGCGGCTGCCCGTCCAGATCGGCATGACGACGATGAGCACAGCGAACGCGGCGACCGCACCCTGAAGCGCGCCGAGCATCGCGACTCGCACACCTCCCGAATCCGTCGACCACTCGCGCGACGACCGGTTCGCGATGAACTGGACCACTGAGGCGACCGCCATAATCGCGAACAGCACCAAGCCTGGGAGCACCACCGGAACGAAGCGGCGATCCGCCCACGGGTGGTCAGGAGTGATGCTCGGGCGCAACAAGACTGCTGTCGTCGTGCCGAAGAACACGAGGAACGCGGGCGCCCATACCCGTCGGCGTCCGGCGATCTGCTCATAAGCGAGCCAGCACGCACCGATCAGAGCGAGCGCCAGCGTCCCCCACCCGAGGTACCACGACAGCCATCGGGTCGCTTGCTCGTAGTACGACCTGGTCGCGTCGAAGGGCATTTGCAGGAACCGCTGTACTTGCTCGACGTAGTTCGCACCGCCGGACGCCGGATTGGCACGCATCGTCATCAGGTGTGGCCGAAGGAAGAAGAACAGGCCAATCACGAACGCGCCGACCGCGGCAAGGATTGGCAAGGCTCGGCGAAACTTGCGAGCGGCCCAGACGAGAAGAAAGGCCAGCCCGACGGTGACTACAGACACCAACGTTGTGACCACCAGCGCGACCACATTGGCGCGCCCCCCGCGGGGTGTAGCTACGCCACTCTCACGCAGTTGCCTACGCCGCGCCACGACGAA
>CAZLEC010001101.1:0-1154 GCA_964558245.1 uncultured Burkholderiales bacterium
TGTGCTCGGGCAGCCTCGACTACCTCCAGGGCGGCCCGTTCGCGTTCGTGTCGGGCCTCGACGCGGTTGGTTGCTGGCCGCCGATGCGTGAGAGCCACGTGGAGATGGACTCGGCGTGGGCGATGTACGAGGCGTGGGTCGCGATCCAGACCGGTGAGGTCGACAGCGCGCTCGTGTACGGGTTCGGCAAGTCGTCACCCGGCGACCTGCACGAGATGATGACGCTCCAGTACGACCCGTATTACGTCGCGCCGCTGTGGCCGTCGATGGTCGACGTCGCGGCGTTGCAAGCCCGTGCGTATCTCGAGGCGAGCGGTCGCGACGAGGAGGAGTTCGCCGAGGTCGCGGCCCGGGCCCAGCGCAACGGGCGTTCGAACCCGTATGCGGTGCGCGCCGGCGACGTGAGCGCCAAGGACGTGCTCGCGCAGCCGCGCACGCACGACCCGCTGCGCGACGCCGACATCGCGCCGATCACCGACGGAACCGCCGCGGTCGTGCTGGCCGCCGGCGACCTGGCCCGTTCGGTGTGCGAGCGGCCGGCCTGGATCCGGGGGATCGAGCACCGCATCGAGGCGCACGGTCTCGGCGTGCGCGACCTGGCGACGTCGGAATCCACGAAGCTGGCCGCCACGGCGGCCGGTGTCGCCAACGGCAGAGTAGACATCGCCGAGCTGCACGCGCAGTTCAGCCACGAGGAGCTGATGCTCGCCGAGGCGCTCGGTTTGAACGGCAGCACGACGATCAACCCGTCGGGCGGCCCGCTCGCGTCGAACCCGGTGATGAGCGCGGGCCTGATCCGCATCGGTGAGGTCGCGCGCCGGATCACTTCGGGCGACGCGCAACGGGGCGTTGCCCACGCGACGTCGGGCCCGTGCCTGCAACAGAACTTGGTCTGCGTCCTGGAAGGTGACTCCTAATGGCTGGGAATCGGGTCGGGGTCGTCGGCATCGGTCAGACGCACCACCGCGCGGCGCGCAAGGACGTGTCGATGGCGGGCCTGGTGCGCGAGGCCGCGATCGAGGCGCTCGAAGACGCGGGCATGACGTGGTCGGACATCGACGCGGTCGTGATCGGCAAGGCGCCCGACATGTTCGAAGGCGTCGCGATGCCGGAGCTCTACCTCGCCGACGCGCTCGGCGCGGTCGGCAAGCCGA
>CAZLEC010001102.1:0-1154 GCA_964558245.1 uncultured Burkholderiales bacterium
GCGGTCGCGACGTTGAGCGAGTCGGCGGCCGGCCGCATCGGGATGCGGATCCGGGCGTCGGCCGCCGCGAGCCATTCCGGAGACAGCCCCGGTCCTTCCGAGCCGAGCAGCAACGCGAACCGCGCCGGCCAAACGACATCCGGGAGCGGGTCTGCTTCCCCGTCGGGCGTCAGCGCGAACAGCGTGAAGCCCGCATCGCGCAGCTCGGAGAGCGATTCCAGCCTCGTCCAGGGCACGGTGAGGGCGTGCCCGATCGACACGCGCACACACCGGCGGTAGAGCGGATCCGCGCACTCGGCGTCGAGCAGGACCGCGTCGACACCGAACGCGCCGGCGCTCCGGAAGATGCCGCCCAGGTTCTCGTGATCGCCCAGCTTCTGCACCACAGCGACCCGCCGCGCGCCGCGCAGGAGCGATCCCACAGCAGGGAGTGCCCATCGATCGCCGGACGCAACCGCGCCGCGGTGCAGGTCGAAGCCCACGACGGCACGCAGCACGTCGGGGCCGGCCACGTACACCGGCGCGTGGAGCCCGGCGAGCGATTCGGAGATCGCGTCGTATTGCGCCGGCGTCACGAGCACCGACCGGACGCTCCGCCCCGAACGCATCAACGCCCGCACGACCAGCGGCGATTCGGCGATGAAAAAGCCACGCTCCGCCTCGATCCGCCGTCGCAGCTGCGGGTCGGACAGGCCCACGTAGTCGGAAAGCCTGGGATCTGCAGGGTCTTCGACCACGATCACCCGTTCCGGAGGAGGCACTTCCGCACCGTACAAGCGGGCGCCGAGCCGGAACCGGCGAGAGGACAAGACTCGGCGAATCCGGACCAGCCGGGCACCGCGACGCACGCGTTCTTGTTAAAAACCCTGAAAAATCCTGCCTGGATCCCTGCAACGCGCGGATCTTCGTGTAACGATGCACCCCGCACTTCCCCAGAGGTCGATGCCCAGCCCCACTCGATGGAGGACACTTGTGAATCGAAGCCAGCTGCTCAACAAGTTCGCGGAAGTCAACGAGCTGACCCGCAAGGAAGCCGACGCGGTTCTGACGTCGCTCGTCGACATCATCACGGGAACCGTTGCGGCCGGCGAAGACGTTGCGATCTCCGGCTTCGCGAAGTTCCGGCGGATCGATCGTCCGGCCCGCCTCGCGCG
>CAZLEC010001103.1:0-1150 GCA_964558245.1 uncultured Burkholderiales bacterium
CTGCGCGACCGCGGCTTCGTCGCGTACGGCACGGCGAAGGCCGCGCTCACGCACATGACGAGGTTGATGGCCGCCGATCTCGCGCCGAAGATCCGCGTCAACGCGATCGCCGTGGGCTCGGTCGCGACGAGTGCGCTCGAAGTCGTGCTCGACAACCAGGAGATCCACGACGAGATGGTGCGGCGCACGCCGGTGAAGCGGCTCGGCCTGCCGGAGGACATCGCGTACTGCGCGCTCTACCTCGCGTCGCCGGCCGGCAGCTTCGTGACCGGGAAGCTCCTCGAAGTCGACGGCGGCCTCGAAGAGGCCAACCTCGAGCTCGGCCTCCCCGACCTATAACTACTCGGCTGCGACCTCCGGCCCTCGAACGCCCGGGACCCTTCGCGAGACCGTGCGGGCCTCCGGATCTGCGCCTGACTTAGAGCTCTTCGAGCTCGTGCACCGCGTGCGGGACCTCGAAGCCGTTCTCGCCCCGTTCCCACGGCGTGACGGCGACCACCGCGGCGAGCGCGATCGGTCCGTACACGTGCGGGAACTCGCCGGCGAACGAATCGGTCGAGGCTTCCCACAGGACCTCGCTCTCGAGGGCCGCGGGATCGACGCAGAGCAGCAGCAGGTCGGGGATGTCCCGGTAGAACCAGTCGGCGACGTGCACCACTTGCGCCGGAGTCGAGCAGTGGATGAAGCCCTCGGTCTCGAGGCTGGGCGCCCGGTACTCCCCCGCGGCCTGCGCGGCCGCCCACTCCGGCTCGGTAGTGATGTGGAGGATCAAACGCGCCATAGCCGCCAGGATGGCACGCCGACCGGGCCACCGATGACCAACGGTCAGCGTCCCGGGTTCCGGGCCCGCCCGAGGTACATGTAGCTCCACGCCTTCGGCCCCTTCACGAACCGGGTCTCGAGGTCGTCGATCTCGAATCCGGCCGAGCTGACGAGCGCGCGCATGTCCCGGGCGAGATGGCACCCGCCGGCGAACCGCATCTGCCACGGCTCGAAACGATGCTGGAACGCGGCCACCTTCTCGTCGGGCGCGAGACCGTGCTCCGCGAAGTGGAGCAACGCACCGGGCTTCAGCACCCGTCGCAACTCGAGCAACGCGGCGTCGACGTCGGGGATCGTGCACAGCGTCATCGTCGAGAGCGCCGCGTCG
>CAZLEC010001104.1:0-1149 GCA_964558245.1 uncultured Burkholderiales bacterium
TGGAACCCGTTGCCGTACTTCGACACGGTCCACGACGACGGCCAGCTCGGCAACATCCAGCCGGTGAGCCAATTCCTGGACGCAGCGCGGCGCGGCACCTTGCCCAAGGTGTCGTGGGTCGTGCCGTCGCAACAGGTGAGCGAGCATCCGCCGGCTCGGATCAGCGCCGGAGTCGCATACGTCACGAGCTTGATCAACACCGTCATGAAGGGGCCCGACTGGAAGTCGACTGCCATCTTCCTCGCATGGGACGACTGGGGCGGCTTCTACGACCACGTGGTACCGCCGGTCGTCGATCGCAACGGCTACGGCCTGCGCGTTCCCGGGCTCGTCATCAGTCCGTACGCGCGGCGCGGGTACGTCGACCACCAGATTCTGAGCTTCGACGCGTACGACAAGTTCATCGAAGACGACTTCCTCAACGGTGAGCGGCTCGACCCGCTCACCGACGGCCGCCCCGATCCTCGCCCGACGGTGCGCGAGAAGGTGCCGATCCTCGGCGATCTCGTGAAGGACTTCGACTTCGAACAGTCGCCGAACCCTCCTGTCTTGCTCCCGCTACACCCCAAGACCACGCTCGTGCGCTGACGCGACGACGCGGGCCACGACTGCATCGACTCCGTCGTGACCCGTGTCGAGCGTGAGGTCGGCGACGTCGGCGAACAGCCGGTCACGCTCACGCGCCTGATCGGCCACGAGCCGAGCCGGATCCTGGTCGCGGAACGGCCGCGTCGAGGAGCCGGGGAGACGAGCGATCAGCGTCGCCGGATCGGCGCGCAGCCAGACCACCCACGCCGATGCCTTCAGCGCGTCCCGCACCCCGGAGTCGGTGACCGTCGACGCGGCGGCCGCGATCACCGAACGATCCACCGAGCCGAGCGCGTCGAGCAGTGTCGCCGCCTCGATCCGGTGCAACGCGTCGACGCCGTCGCGCGCCGCGACCTCGGCCGCGGACGCGCCGGCGACCTCTTGGAGGAGTGCGTCGTTGTCGACGAACGGTCGGTGTAGCGCGAGCGCGACCCGCGTACCGACCGTCGACTTGCCCGAACCCATTGCTCCGACGTACACGACGTGGCGCGGATGCGGGTCAGGCACGCGCCTCGTCGTTTTATTGGTTGTTGTTGTTGTTGGTTTAGTGTTTATGTCGTT
>CAZLEC010001105.1:0-1148 GCA_964558245.1 uncultured Burkholderiales bacterium
ATCGACGATGGCCGATTTCGAGATCGGCCACGTCGTGCGCACCCGCAGCGGAGGGTCCCTGCCCGGGGTCGCGCCGTCGGGCGCCTACCCCACAGCCGACGGAAGCGACCTGATCATCGCGGCCAACGCCGACTCGGTGTTCACCCGCCTCTGCGCCGCCATGGATCGTGCCGACCTTGCCCGCGACACCCGGTTCGCGACGCACGCGGCTCGGGGCGCGAACGCCGCCGGGCTCGACCACACCATCTCGGAGTGGACGCGCCACTTCGACGCCGAGCCGCTGTTGCGGCTCCTTGCCGACCACGCAGTCCCCGCGGGCCGCGTCTACGCCGCGCCCGACATGGTGCACGACCCGCACTATCTCGCGCGAGACATGGTGCTGCGCGCCACTTCGCGCGCCGGAGTGGAGCTCCCGATGACGGGGATCGTGCCGCGATTCTCCCGCACGCCCGGCCGCGTGCGCGACGTCGGACCCGACCTGGGCGAGCACACCGACGAGGTGATCAACGAGATCGCACGCGGGCGGAGCGACTAGAGGGAACGGCGCCCGACACCTAGCCGCTGGGTATTGCGCTGATCACCATGTGGCCACCCGGTCCGGAGTTCGGGTCCTTGTAGGAGATGAAGATGTCGGTCGAGGTGCTGAGCTCGGGGTGACCCTCGATGCCGTGGCAGTAACCGACGCTGTTCGCGACACAGTCGGGCAGCGTTCCCGCGCCGATGAGATGCCACGGAACGCCGAGCTTGGGCGTTCCGAGGATCTTGTAGTCGCCGCCGATCGACGTCGACTCGATCAATCGATACCCCTTCGTGTACTTCCCGACGGAGATGCTCATTGGTGTCCAGGCGCTCGTCCCGTCGGTCTTCATCGGAACGAGGTGGTAGGAGTCGGGCTTGCTCAACGTCGATGTGCTGACCGACCACGCGTTGCCGCCCCCGCAGTTGATGTACTGCGCCGTGCAACTTGCCGAAAAGAGCGTGAGCTTGCCGTTCACGTACACCGGCCATCCGAACACGTGCGACTGCGCGATCGCCGAACCGTTGCCGTGCGGTCGGAACACGTCGATCGGGCCGAGCGCGATGCGATGCACGCGCCAGTTGTACAGCAGGTATCCCCAACCCTCGGTGCGCACCAATGGACCGAATCC
>CAZLEC010001106.1:0-1147 GCA_964558245.1 uncultured Burkholderiales bacterium
TACTGGGGAAACGGCTTCCACGAGGACGGCGTGCGCAGCGCGCACGCGGTCGTCGCGGCGATCGGCGCTGAACGATGACGAGCACGACGGTGCCCGTGCCCGTTTCGGCACCGGAGCGGCAAGCGATCGCGGCGCTCTACGAAGGAACCGTCGCGCATCGCCGATTCGGCGCCGGCGCCCGCGCATTCACGCCGCGGTTGTTCCTTGCGTATCTCGACGTCGATGCACTGCCCGCCTCGCTCGACGTCGTGCCGTTGTGGTCGGCGCGGCGGGTCGCGCCGATCCGCTTCCGGCGCCGCGACTTCCTCGACGGCGCCGCGCGACCGCTCGGCGACTCGGTGCGCGATCTCGTCGAGGAGCGCCTCGGACACCGCCCTACGGGCCCGATCTTCCTGCTCGCGCACCTCCGAACGCTCGGGTGGCTGTTCAACCCACTCGCCGTCTACTACTGCTGGTCGCCGGAGGGGGATGGGCTCGATGCGATCGTGCTCGAGGTCACCAACACGCCTTGGCGCGAACGCTGCTGGTACGTCTTCGACGCACGGAACCGGACGAGTGCCCGCGCGCCGAAGGCGATGCACGTCTCGCCGTACCTCCCGATGGATCTCGACTACCACGTGTCGTGGAACGTTCCGGGCCCCGTGCTCCGGCTCCGCATCGAGGTCGAGCGCGCCGGCGTTCCGGTATTCGCGGCCGCGTTGCACCTACGGCATGCGCCGCTCGATCGACGCTTCGCAATCAGGATCCCCGCTCGCTATCCGCTCATGCCGATGCGGGTGTCGGCCGGAATCTACTTCCATGCGTTCGTCTTGTGGCTGCGCCGGACCCCGTTCTACGGACACCCGGGCGCTCGCGAGACGGTCGGCAAGGAAGCGCAGGGGCAACGCGATGATCAGTGACACGATCGCCCGCGTGCTCACGGCGCAGCTGCTCTCCCACATCTCAGGCGGCAGCGTCGAGCTCGTCGAGGCAGGCCACACTCGGCGATTCGGCGCTCCGCGCCCGAGTGTGGGCCTGCCGCCGCTCCGCGCGCGCGTCGAGGTGCACGACCCGCGCGTCTTCGCACGCGTTCTGAGCGGCGGGAGCATCGGGCTGGGCGAGTCGTACGCCGACGGTTGGTGGGACACCGAGGAACTCGCCGGATTCC
>CAZLEC010001107.1:0-1146 GCA_964558245.1 uncultured Burkholderiales bacterium
CCGGCGAGGTGCGCTTCCACGACACCGCCGACGACGACTTCCCCGTCGGGCTCGCGAAGGTGCGGTCCCGGTGGATTCGCCATGTCGGGCCGACGCTCGGGTTCCGTGTCGACTGGAACGGGACGTCGGTCGCGTACCTGCCCGACCACGGCCCGGGAACGGTCGTCGAGCACGCCGACGACTTCGTGCCCGCCGAGGTGTTGGAGCTCTGCGACGGCGTCGACGTGCTGATCCACGACGCGCAGCACACGCTCGCCGAGTACGAGCCGAAGCGCCACTGGGGACACTGCACGGTCGACTACGCGGTGCTCGTCGCGCGCGAGGTCGGCGCCCGGAGCCTGGTGCT
This sequence comes from uncultured Burkholderiales bacterium, assembly GCA_964558245.1. Classification (GTDB taxonomy): domain Bacteria; phylum Actinomycetota; class Acidimicrobiia; order IMCC26256; family PALSA-610; genus JBBQER01. The sequence continues at coordinate 347 of CAZLEC010001107.1, forward strand.
GTTCCACCACGATCCGATCCACGGCGACGACGCGATGGACGCGATCGGCCGCGACGCCGGGGAGCTCGCGGCCCGGATGGGCGTGCCCGAGCTCGTTGTGGCGCGCGACGGTCTGCAGATGCACGTGGCGGCCGGTCCGCGCGACGCAGGCGGCCGATGAGTCCCTCGGGACCGCGCCCGCTCGCTCCCGACGATTCGACCTACCGGACGGTGTTGGGTCACTTCGCGACCGGCGTGGTCCTGGTGACCGCGGTCGACGGCGGCGAGCCCGTCGGCATGGCGTGCAACTCGTTCACGTCCGTGTCGCTGGAGCCTCCGCTCGTGCTGTTCTGCGCCGCGAAGTCGTCGTCGACGTGGCCTCGTATCCAGGCGTCGGGCAAGTGGGCGGCGAACTTCCTCGACGACGACGGCGAGGAGATCTGCCGGTTGTTCGCCCAGAAGGGCGCCGACCGGTTCGCGCACATCTCCTATGTGCCGGGACGCACGGGCTCGCCGATCGTCGAGGACGCGCTCGCGTTCGTCGACTGCGAGACGGCCGAGGAGCACGACGCCGGTGATCACGTGATCGTCGTCGGGCGCGTGATCGAGCTGGGCTACAAGCCCGAGGGAAAGCCTCTGTTGTTCTACCGGGGTGGATACGGCCGGTTCGAGAGCTGAGCCCGTGAGCCGCGACCCCGCGGGAGCGGGCCGGTGAACGACGCCTCGGCCGCGCTCGCGGCGCGGCTGGTGCTCGGCGTCGCCCTCACGGTGTCGGCCGTCGGGCGCGGGCGCGGAGATCGGTCGTGCACACGTCTGATGTC
>CAZLEC010001108.1:0-1139 GCA_964558245.1 uncultured Burkholderiales bacterium
AACACGATCGGCAACTCCGGCACCTCCCTGATCTGGAGTGCGAGCGGCCCCGCTCCGGCGGCCGGCACCGTCACGCTGACGATCCTCAATCCCGACAACAGTGTCGACTACACGCAGTCGTCGTCGTTGCAGACACTCAAGGACTGCACGCCCTCGCCCGCGACGACCGCGCCCGCGACGACCACCACGATGGCGCCTCCCACCACCACGACCGTGCCGTTCTTGAACGGCGAGACCACGACGACCGCCGCGCCCACCACGACTGCCGCGCCCACCACGACTGCCGCGCCGACGACGACCGCGCCGCCGGAGACGACGACGATCGTCGTGTCGCCGACGACCGTCACCTTGGGGCCGACCACGTCGTCCACACCGTCGCAGATCACGACACCGGTCAGCGAGCAGGGCAGCACGACCACGCTGCCGTTGACGACGGTGACCGGAGGGGTCTCCACGACCCTGCCCCGCACCGGGAGCGGCGCGTCCTTGCCGGTCTTGGTCGGGATCGCCTGCCTGGCCAGTGGTGGTCTCCTGGCGCTCTGGCGCCGGCGGACCGCCTGGTCCCGCTCGTAGCTGAGAGCGATCGCACGGCCCCGGTAGGGGTTGCGCGCCGTCAAGCGGGTCTGGAAGGCTCGAACCCAAGCCGCGTACGGAGTCGCGGCTCGGGGGTGCAGTGTTGGGCAGGCTCAAAGGATTGAGTGCCGTCGGCGCGTTCGCGGTGATGGCCGCGACGCTGTCGGTGATACCGGCCGGCGCGGCAGCCCAAACGGTCACGCTGGCCCTCAAGACGCCGGCGATCAACGTCGGGCAGACCGCGCACATCGCGGGCTCCGTCTCGCCGGCGACGCCCGGTCAGACCGTCCGGCTCCAACGCTTCTATGCGAAGGCGTGGCACTCCTACAAGCAGCAGACGCTCGGCGACGACTCGACCTACAACTTCGCGGTGACCCCGAGCGGCGCCGGCGTGTTCCAGTACCGCACTGCCTCCGCCGACACCGTGAGCCGCACCGTCACCCTTTCGGTCTACGCGTGGCAGGACCTCACCAGCCTCACCCGACAGGTGCATCTCGGCAACGGTGCCGGGTGCGAGCTGTCGGCGACGATCAACGGCACGTTCTTCGAGCACACCTGCACGTTCC
>CAZLEC010001109.1:0-1138 GCA_964558245.1 uncultured Burkholderiales bacterium
ATCGTCGTGAACAGGTGGCCCTTTCTGCACAGCACGATCACAGCGCCGCCCACGTTGTAGCCGCGGCGACGGGCAACGAGCGTTCCGCCTACGAGGAGCGCGATCACGATGACGATGGGAATCAGCGCGACTGCTCGAGGCGACATGGAGTCGGGGCGCTCAGCCCTTCACGCGGCGCAAGCGGTTGCGGTCGGTGTGCTCGAGCACGTCGCCGTGGCGTTCGTGGTCGATGGTCGACGTCTCGTTGTAGGCCCACTCGTCGGGGCCGGCGATGTCGATCGTCACCACGTAGCGGATCGTGCGCGCGGCGCGGGCGAGATACGGGTTCGAGAGGATCCCGTAGGTCTCCGACCCCACGTCGGCGCTCATCGTGAACGAGTTCGCGTCGGGAGTGGTCACCCCGCCGGCCAGCACGGTGGAACCGCGCGGGATCATGAAGCAGCGTGACACCGCGCGGTCGGCCGCGTCCCAGAGCCAGTAGCCCACCTCGGTGTGGAACGGGTTCTCCTCGTCGCCGCGCCACGCGGCCATCCGGTAGTCGAGGCCGTACAACGACTGCGTGCCGTTGTCGACGGGGCCGAACGGCTTCATCTCGGTGTGCTCGCGATACGGCGTCTCGCCGACGCTCCCGGTCGCGTGTGCGAACGCGACGTCGAGGCCTTCGTCACCCTCCCAGGTGCCGATCAGCGGAGCGAGGGGACCCCATTCGATGTAGTCAGTCATGACGGCGAGGCTAGAGCACCACGACCGAGCGCAGAACCTCGCCGCGTTCCATCTTGTGGAAGGCGGCTTCCACGTCGTCGAGGGTGATCGTCTCCGACACGAACCGTTCGAGCGGGAACCGGCCCTGGAGGTGGAGGTCGATGAGGGTCGGGAAGTCACGCGACGGCAGGCAGTCGCCGTACCACGAGGGTTTCAGCGCGCCACCCCGTCCGAAGAAATCGATCATCGGGATGTCAGGAAGGGCCATGTCGGGGGTCGGCACCCCGACCTGCACGACCGTGCCCGCGAGATCACGCGCGTAGAACGCCTGCTTCAACACCTCGGGGCGGCCGACTGCCTCAACGCACACGTCGGCGCCGTCGCCGTTGGTGAGCGCGCGGATCGCCTCGACCGCGTCGGTCTTCGACGCGTCGAC
>CAZLEC010001110.1:0-1132 GCA_964558245.1 uncultured Burkholderiales bacterium
GCTCGCGCTGCTCGAGCATCTGATTCAGCTCGGCGAGCATGTCCTTCATGCGCGCGAGCTGCTCGGGTGACATCTCCGACATGCCCTGTTGGAGCTGGTTGAACATCGAGTCGAGGAGCTGCTTCTTCAGCTCGTCCATGAGCTCCTCGAACCGCTGGCGCGCGGCGTCGTCCATCCAGTCGTAGTTCTGCAACTCGCTGACGCGGCCCGCGAGATCGGGCGGGAGCTGTTCGAGCTCCTGGCGGCGCTGCTGCGCGAGGTCCTCGAGCAGCTCCTCGCGCCGCTTGTCGCCCGACGCCCGCGCCTCGTCGACGCGGCGATCGATGCCCTCGCGTTCCTGTTCGACGATCTCGTCGAGTTGGTTCGCGATGTCCTCGTAGACGCCACCGAGGTCGTAACGGTCGAGCTGCTCGCGACGCCGCTCACGCAGCTTCTCGAGCATCTCGCGCATGCCGCTGACGTCGCGGCCCTCACGGTCGCGGAAACCCTGCTGCATCATGCGCCGGAGCGCCGCGTTCAGGTCGCCGTGGTAGAGGAGATCGTCGGTCATCTCCTCGAGGAGCGCGTCGGCGTCGAGGTCGAAGCCGACCTGCGTGCCGTCCCACCGCGAGTACTTGAAACGAGCGGACATGCACGGGCACGGTAGCCCTCGGAGTCGTGCGCCCGCCCCCGGCCGGCGCGCGGTGTGGTGCGCGGACTGCTACGCGGCGCGGCCCAGGCGGCGGGAGACGTCGGCGCACTCCTCGCACACCGACTCGGGGATCACTCCGGCGCGCATCAAGCGCCCGAAGAGCAGGCACCCGACGCACAGCCCGAACGCGCTCTCGAGCGTCGCGGCCACGACGATCAGTCCGACCAGCACGTCGGCCGCCAGGTTCCAGCCCGCGAGGGCCCACACGGCGAGCGCCGCGGTCGACAGCACGGCCCCGATCCCTTGGGCGAACCGCTTCGGCGGACCGGGCGTGAGGCGCGCGGCGAACGGGAGCCGGGGCACGATCACGCGTGTGGCCGCGAACGCCCACGGGCTCAGCTTCGGACCGGTGAGCACACGGGCGAGGAATCCGTACGCGAGCGGGATCAGCAGCCAACGCTGGTGCGTCGTGAGCTCGACGACCGACAGCACGAGCACCCC
>CAZLEC010001111.1:0-1129 GCA_964558245.1 uncultured Burkholderiales bacterium
AGGTCAGAGCGTTTCGCGGATGACGGCGAACAGGCCCGAATGACTGCGTCCGCGCGATGGACGCGCGATGACGCGAGCGTCAGGTTCGACGTTGGTGAGCTCGTTGGGGGTTTGCAGGGCGGGCAAACGTCGACGCGAAGATCGCTCTTGACAAGCCCGGAATCGACGTCCACCCGTCGTCATCGCACTTGGCCGAATGACGCGAGTCGGCCCGAATCACGTGCAGAGTGGAGCCCGACCGGACAATCTGTGCGACGTGACGAGCCGTGACGAGGACCTGCTTGAACAAGCCATGGCCGCGTTCGACGAGCGCGGTCTGAGTCTGTCGATCCAAGGCAGTCGTGCCGGCGGTTTCGTGGCGTCGGTCACGGACTCGGCGCGACACGTCGTTGTGAGCGACAACTGGGCGAGCGGCCCCACGCTGTTGGACGCGGCCTTTGCGGCAGAGCAGCGTTTACTCGTGGAACAGGGCGACGACGGTGTCGTTTCGGGCGAGACGTACCTCGACAAGGCACAGGAGAGACAGCGAGTGCTTCGACTCGAACGCAGCGATCATTGGACGGACGCGTACGCGCAGGGACGGGTCAAGTTCTTCCGGTCTGAGAAAGGTTGGGGCGGCATCGAGTCGGATGACACGCCCGGCGACGTGTGGGTGCACGTCGGACAAGTCGATGACGACGATCCGTGGCTGAACGCCGGTGACGTGGTGGAGTTTCGGTATGAAGCCGCCCGGCAGGACAGTTGGCGCTATGTCGCGACGTGGGTCCGTCGCTTGCCCTCGCCGGATCCAATGCCGACGCTGTAACCGTCCTCATCGTGTATCGCGACAACTAGTCCGAAGAGTCTGCTGGCCGCAGATTAAGAGTCGCTCTTGGCGCGATCGCGCCGGTGCGTCAAGATCCGAAGACGTGTGCTGACCTGCGGGCTCGTGTTCGCAGCCATCCGTGCAGAACCGCCGTCGCTCATTCGGCCGTTTGCAATCCGTTTGCAGCCGGCCAACGCGACCGGATCTCACAGTCCGCAAAGCACTCCTGAGGTGACTGGGACGTACGCTGGAACTCGCCCAGCCGACTTCTACGCGCCGGTCAGCGCTCGAAGGAGTGCGCGCGTGTCGCCGTTGGAGAACCAA
>CAZLEC010001112.1:0-1128 GCA_964558245.1 uncultured Burkholderiales bacterium
GCGCGCGGTGGTCATCGCGCTGCCGTAGAACACTCCGCTGCCGGTGAGGGCGTCGATGCCGGCGACGTTCAGCTTTCGGTATGCGGCTCCGGTGGCGATCACGACGGCGCGGGCGCGCACGACGCCGCCGGCGGTGTGCACGAGGTGGGGAGCCTCGCCATCGGCCAGGGTGAGGCCGGTGACGTCCCAGCCGACGATGAACTCGGCGCCGAACCACAGCGCCTGCATCCGCGCCCGCTGGGCCAATCGCATACCGGAGATCCCGCGTGGGAAGCCGAGGTAGTTGCGGATCATCGAGCTCATCCCGGCTTGTCCGCCGATCGCTTCGGCCTCGAGCGCGATCGTGGTGAGCCCTTCGGAAGCGCCGTACACGGCGGCGGCAAGGCCGGCCGGTCCGGCGCCGATGATGCACAGATCGAACATGGTGGTTTGGTCGATCTCGTCGAACTGTGCCCACAACGCGGCCGCGAGGTCCTTGGTCGATGCGGGCGCGATCACGCCTTTGGTCAGCACGTCGGCGAGCGGAAGCGTGGACGGCCCGTCGTAGGCGGCGATGATCTCTTGCCCGATGGCCGACTCGGGCCGGTGGATTCGATGGGGCATCCCGGTGCGGACCAGCAGATCGCGCATCGACAGCACCGCCGGGTCGTCGGGATCACCGACGATGCGCACCGCTTCGGCCTCGGGATCGGGCACCATCGACCCCCAGTCCGAGAGCAGATCGGTGACCGCGGCGTGGAACTCCTCGTCGCGAGCGCCGCGGGGCAGCAGCAAGAACGCGTCCAGCGTGCCGTTCGAGGCGCTCGCGCGCAGGTGGTCGTGGTCGACGGTGTAGCGGTCGACCGGGGCGACGACCAGCACCTTGGCGGTGCGCATGAGTTCGCGCCAGTGGCGAAGGAACTGTGCGACAGCGGTGATCGGGTTGGCGGGGTTGGTGGCGGCCCACAGCGCAGTGTCGGCGACCATCAGCGCGAGCGGGTGATCGGTGTTGGCGATTTCTTCGACGATCGTGGTGGCTTCGGACGCGGAATGTGCGAGACGGATGTCGTAATCGCCGCTGTAGCGCCCGAACTCGGCCGACAACAGGTCCGCGTTCGTGTCTGTGATCAGCAGGATGATCGGGTTCAT
>CAZLEC010001113.1:0-1126 GCA_964558245.1 uncultured Burkholderiales bacterium
GCAGTACACCATCGAAGCCACGCTGGTCGACGACGCGGAAGCGTCGGGAACATGGACCGTGAACGAGTAGACCGTCCAACGATTGTCCGCCGTGCGCCGCATCCCCGCTTCTCCGCCGTCGAACCCGCCGAACAGCACGTGCTGGCCGGCCGGACACGTTGCCGTCGACGACCCGAAAGTGACGGCCTCCTCTGCCGACGGCGGCACGGCGGAAACGTGTGTGCGCCGAGACACGAACGCGTACACCGGAGCCGCGACGACCACACACGCCAACGTGCCGAGAACCGCGCTCAGCACGCCCCGGCGTACCAACCGACACCGACCAGCCGAGGCCATGCGCTCAGCGTAAGTGCCACGGATGGGCTCGTAAATGGCGCTCCTGCATCTCTACTGGCTCCCTCGAGGGAACGGGTCTGGCGTACTGTCCGCTCGTGGCTGGGAAGCGGGCCGAAACGCTCCTCGAGATGATGCTCTTCATCGAGATGTTCACGCTCCAACGCGCGTGGAGCGGCCTTACCGATGACGAGTTGATGTGGGAACCGACTGAAGGTGCATGGACCGTTCGCCCCGTGACGGAGAGCCGCACGGCCACGCCGTTCATCACCGGCGCGTTGGCGGCCGACTTCGACGCCGGTCTGGTCGTGGCCGCGGCCGAGGGCAAAGCCATCGAACCGCTGACCTCCATCGCGTGGTTGTTCTGGCACGTCGGGTCCCAGCCCGGACGAGCCGCCGAGCTCGACATCTTCGGTGGCATCCACAGCGCGGCGAGCGGATGGACGTCGCCGTACATAGGCGCACACCGGATCTTCACCACCGCGGAGGAAGCTGTCACAGCGATGCGAACCGGCTGGCGTGCATTGGACACGGCACTCCGGTCGGCGACCGACGAACAGCTCGAGCGTCCCACCCGCTTCTGGGGCTACGGCGAACCGGGACCGATGGGCACCGGCGCGCAGATCGTTGGATCCATCCTCAACGAGGTCAGTCACCACGGGACCCAGATCGGCGTTCTCCGCGACCTCTACCGGCAGCGCGTGCCCGAACTCCGCGGCCCATAATCTCGCCCGATGCCACTCGATCTCGCCGCGCTGGTCGCGCCGGAGCACACCGCGCTGGTGCTGCAAGA
>CAZLEC010001114.1:0-1126 GCA_964558245.1 uncultured Burkholderiales bacterium
GGACGCCGGCGGCGGTCTTGGGCGGAGCGAGCACGAGGCTGCCGTCTTTGAGCTCCTGGAGCTGTCCGGCGACGTGCACGGTCGCGTGCAGCAGGTTGAGATGCTTACGCGTAAGCGCGCGCAGCTCACCGAGGCGGAGCGCAGTGAAGGTCGCAGTGAGCACGAGCACGCGGTACATCGGGTCAATCGCGTCGGCGAGCGCGTAGACCTGCTCGATGGTCGCGATCGGGCGCTCCTTGGCGTGCTCGACGCCGGCGCCGCGGATGCGACACGGGTTCTTCTCGAGCACGTCGTCGTCGACGGCGGTCGCGAGGATCGTTCGCAGCAATCGGTAGCTCTTCGCGGCGGTCGTCGCGCCCGGGCGAGGGCCGCTCAGCAGGCCGGCGTGCCACGTGCGGATCATCGGGGGCTTGAGATCGGCCAGGGTGACCGGGCCCAGCGTCGGCAGGATGTGGAGGCGCAGGAGGCCCTCGTAGAGCTCGGAGGTGCGCGGGCGCAGGAGTGCGCGCTCACGCAACCAGCGCGTGGCGTCGTCGGCGAGCGAAACGGTGGCGGCGTTGACGTCGATCCATGCCCCGTGCTCGATGGCGCTCCGGGTGGTGGCGAGGAACGCGTGCGCTTGCCGCGCGGTCGAGAACGTCCGCGGCGCGAGATGCTCGACACTCCCGACGCGGTAGCGCGCCTGGAACCGACCTGACGGCAAGCGGCGGACGCTTCCCCACGGACTCCGGCGTGTCATCGCGACCTGCTCTCGCGATGAACAAGTGCGCGCGCACCCCGGGGAGATGTGGCACGAAGTGGCACGAGCCCGGCCGGCGCGCCGAGACCCGCATCGAGTCGAACCCGTGACCAGGCTCGACGCGGAGAGCGGGCGACGGGAATCGAACCCGCGTTCTCAGCTTGGGAACCGAGTCGAGCGGTTACTGGCGGACGTCACCGAACATGAAACCGCAGGTCAGGGCGTTTTCCGAACGGTGGCGCACGAGCACAAATGACGGCGTCCGCGCGATGGACGCGCGATGACACGCGTGTCAGGTTCGTCCGCGATCAAGCGATCACGAAGCTGGGACGCGCCGCTTCGTCGGGGTCGTCTTGGCGCGTGTCGCGGTCCGCTGCGTCGCTGACT
>CAZLEC010001115.1:0-1125 GCA_964558245.1 uncultured Burkholderiales bacterium
TGATGCTCGACGAGCTCCGCAAGGTGATCCCGTCGTTCCTCGTGCGCGTCGACCGGCCCGACCGGGGCGACATGTGGACCGCCTACCTCGCTCGCACCCGCGATGAGACCGCCGATCTGGTCGCCCGTATCTTCGCCGCGGAGGAGCCCGAACCGGCCGCCGACGTCACGCTCCTCGACTTCGATCCCGAGGGCGAGGACAAGGTGCTGGCGGCGATCTGCTATTCGCACACGAACCTCCCGGAAGCGCAGCTCCTCGATCGGGTCCGGAGGTTGCCGGCCGACGACCGCATCGCGCTGGTGCACGCGTACGTGGGCGAACGCAGCAACCGCCGGCACAAGCCCGGCCGCGCGTTCGAACGCACCGGCTACCGCTTCGACGTGCTCGGCGACTACGGCGCGTTCCGCGACCTGCAACGCCACCGCATGCTCACGATCGAGTGGCAGCAACTCTCACCGCGGCACGGCTACGACGTGCCCGAACCGATCATCGACGCGGGACTGGCGACACGCTTCGACGACGCGATGGAGCGATCCGCGACGCTGCACGACGTGTTGTCGCCGCGGTTCCCCGAGCAGGCCGCGTACGCGGTGTCGCTTGCATACCGCATGCGATACGTCATCCAGATGAACGCCCGCGAGGCCATGCACCTCTGCGAGTTGCGGAGCTCGCCGCAGGGTCATCCGAGCTATCGCCGGATAGCGCAATCGATGCACCGGCTCATCGCGGAGCAAGCCGGTCACCGCGCGATCGCCGCCGCGATGCAGTACGTCGATCACACCGAGAGTGATCTCGAACGACTCGACGCCGAGCGCGCGGCCGAAGCACGCCGCGTCGTGCGCAGCTGACGCAATAGCGGCGCAGTCGTACGAACCGGTTGCAAACATCGCGCGGCGCGCGTCTTCACGCGCAACGTTCACATTTCTTTACCGAAGAATCCGACTGTTGTTGACCTGCACCGACGCGCGTCGGTCCTGGTCATCGTCGCGAGCCACGGCTTGACAGCAATGGCGGCGCTGAGGCGTACTACTCCGCGCCCCCGGCATCGCACGACGGTGGTCGTGAGCAACGCCTGCACCGCGAGGGGGCGGGGCAACATCAGGGGGTTCGGCGGCTGTCCAGGAG
>CAZLEC010001116.1:0-1124 GCA_964558245.1 uncultured Burkholderiales bacterium
CGAGCTCCGCGCGACACTATGTAACTGAACTAGCAAGGAAACGGACGGCGTCTTGGCCACCAAGAAGATCAGGGTCTACGAGCTGGCCCGGGAGTTGGGCGTCGACAATGCTGTCGTCGTCGAGCTCTCCAACGAGCTCAAGATCGGTGTGAAGAGCCACTCGTCGAGCATCGACGAGCCGTCGGCCGACCGCGTGCGTCGTCTGGCCGACTCCCGGGGCCTGCGCAAAGAGGTGGTCGCCGAGCCCGAGCCCGAGCCGGCCCCCGCGCCCGAACCGGCTCCTGTTCCTGCGCCCGAGCCGCTCGTCGCGTCGGAGCCCGCCCCGGCTCCCGTCGTGGCCGAAGAGCCGCCCGCGCCGACTCCGCCGCCGATGCCGGAGCCCCCGCGCCGGGTCGTGCGGTCGAGCCCACAGACGCTCGCGCCGCCGCGCCCGGAGTCGTTCGAGCGGGCCACACCGCTGCCCGAGCGCCCGCGTCCGACCATCGAACGACCCATCAGCCCGATCACCGACAAGCCGGCGCCGGCGGCCCAGCCCGTCGCAGCGTCGGCCGACGCTCCCGCCGACACGGAGGCCGCGCCGACGCGGCCCGTCTCGCAGACCGGCCGGCCGATCCCGCCGCCGCCGGGCCAGCGCCCGCAGCCCCCGGCACGCGGACCGATCGGCGGTCCGTCCCGCAGTGGGCCGCCGCGATCGGGGGGCCCGAGCGGCCCGCCGCGCACCGGCGGATTCGCGGGTCGTCCCAGTGGTGGAGGTGGCGGTTTCGCGGGCGGTGGTGGCGGTGGCGCCGGCGCGCCCGGCGGTCCGAGCGGACCGCGTACGGGTGCGCCCGGCCGTGGGCGCGGTGCGCCCGGTGGCGGTCCCGGTGGCCCCGGAGGCGGGTACCAGGGTCCGGCCGGACGCGGCCGCCCGGGTGGTCCGCAGCAGCGGCGCCGCAAGAAGCGCCGTCGCGACCGTACCGAGCTCGAGCCGGCTTCGCAGCGGCTCACGCCGGCCGATGCACCGGTTCCCGAAGGCGAGATCGTCGTGTCGCGCGGCATCACGGTGCAGGAGTTCGCGCCGAAGCTCAACCGCACGCCGGCCGACCTCGTCCGCATCCTCTTCGAAGCCGGCGAGATGGTCACCG
>CAZLEC010001117.1:0-1123 GCA_964558245.1 uncultured Burkholderiales bacterium
CCACGACGGCGAGTGCCCGTGCGGCGGGTCGATACCGCTGTTGCCGGAAGTGAGCCACAGCGTCGTGAGCAGCACCATGAACCCGGTGAGCGACGCGAACGCCACGAGGAATCCGAGGCGCGCTCCGAGGTTGGTCGACACGAGCAGGTAGGTCGAGCCGCAGAACAGCCCGATTGCCGACAGCACGACGAGCACGCCGAGGATCGTCGGGTTCCAGAGATTCGGGTGGGCGGGGCCCTCCACGATCTCCGCGATGAGGTGCGGCATCATCGTCAACCTCCCGCGGCGGTCGTCGTGGTCGGCGGTGTGCGCGACCCGCTGTTGGTGTCGCACACCGGCTCGACGCCGGTGAATGTCGACGTGTCGAGGCAGTACCGCTCGTAGCTCACGATCTCTTCGATCTGCTGCTTCGTCATCATGTTGGCGAATCCCGGCATCTTGCCGCTTCCGATGCCGCCGTTGCCGTAGGCCTTGAACGGTATGGATCCCGTGCTCACGAAGTCGACCTGAGCGGAGAAGCCGCCCGACGCGTCGGTGCCGAAGCGCCGGATCACGTCGTTGTCGCGCAGGTTGAAACCGATGCCGCCGCCGGTTCCGCCGCCGCCGCCCGGAGGGCCGAGGCCGTCGATGCCGCCGGGCTGGTCCGGCGGGGCGGAGGAGTCGAACGTCGACCAACCCTCCGTGTGACAGCGAGCGCAGTTCGCCTCGAACAGCAGCTGGCCGTCGCTGACGTTGGCGCGCCGCTTGACCCAGTCTTCGGTCCACGCGAGCGCGGCCTGGTCCGACTTCACGGTCGCGAGGTCGGTCGTGAACGTGCCGCACGCGGTGGCCTGGGCGGGATCGACCTGCTTCGGGTCCGTCTTCACCTGGGCGATGATCGTGTCACAGGCCGAGGTGAGCTCCGCGTCGGTGGCGTCGGGCTGCTTCAGCACCTTCTGCAGTGCTTCGCGATCGGTCGCGAGCGTCTTCGTGTCATCCTGCAACTTCGAGCGCGCCGCGTCTTCCTGCACGGCCGGGCACGACATGTACTGCGGACACAGCGTCTTGGGGTCGGTCGACTTGGCGGCCGCGAGGTTCTTCGTCTCCTGCGCCATGATCTGCGCGGGCTTCAGCTGGATCGTGC
>CAZLEC010001118.1:0-1123 GCA_964558245.1 uncultured Burkholderiales bacterium
GCTCGCGTACTCCGACGATCATTACCTGTACCCCAGCTACCGGCGCATCCCGGCGACACGCTTCCAGCAGCGATACTTCCTGATCGGCTCGATCTACCTCGGCCAAACCGGTCCGCAGTACGTGCTCCACGACACCTGGAAGTGGTTCGACGAAGACCTTCGGCACGCGAACCCGGTCGCGTTCCTCAAGACCGTTCGCATCGACTCGAAGCCGTTCGCGAAATACGTTGCATCACACTTCGAGCGGGTGTTCGACGGAAACGCGGGCACGGTCGAGCTCCGCGACGACGTCGCGGAATCGGTCTTGCGCGGCGCGACGACTACGGCGTGGACGCCTCCGTCACCACCTGCGGCCGGCTCGGGTTGGACGATCGACCGGAGCTCGGCCACCTACACCCGAGGCTCCATCCCGATGCGCGGCGACACGCTCCCACTCACGACACACGCGTGCGAGCGGATCAGTGGCGAGCTGAACGGCGGTGCCGACCGACCACCTTCGGTCGCGTTTCACGTGCTCGACCCGATCGGAAGCAGACCCGAGCGCGAGGTCGCGTTCGACGGCTCGTACGCGATCGTGGAGGACTCCTTCGGTGCTCCGCTCGACGCGATCCCCACGACGCCGGGCGCAACTGTTCCCATCCCGCCGGTGGGCCCGGTCTCGTTCTCGCTGGTGGTCGGTCGCCGCGCGGCCGCGCTGGTGGTCGGCAACCGCATCATCAGCGCGGTCGACATCGGCGAGCACGTCGAGGTCACGCTCGAACCGCAGCGATCGGGCACCGCGGTGACGAACCTACGGGTGGGTCGCGCGCCGATCGGCAGCGGCTGCTGACGGATTACCGACTTCCGGGGCGTTCGCGCGGGTCGGGCTCGAGGTCGTCGACCTCGTCACGCACCGGCGGCATCTCGGCAACCGGGCTCCAGCGCGGGCGTTGCTTCTTCGCCGGCCGCGACCGCGGCGCGGGGCGCGGCGGTGCCGGCGCCGCTTCGCCCGGCATGGCCGCCAGTCTCGGTGACGGCGAGCCCGCGGCTCTCGACGGGGGCTCGGCCCACTGCACGGCCGCGTCGCCGGGCAGCGTCGACGCCGGCCCGGAGCGTTCCTTACGCGGCGCCGCGCGCGGGGTCG
>CAZLEC010001119.1:0-420 GCA_964558245.1 uncultured Burkholderiales bacterium
GCCGTGCTTGGCGAGCACGCCCGTGCGGAAGATCACGCGGCTCGACGTCACGACGAAGTGGGTGAACGTCCAGTTCATGTACTGGAGCGCGAGCCAGCCGGCCCACACCAGCGCGAGCGCAGCCCACAGGTACCAGAGGATCGAGTTGCCGACCTTCGCGACGAGCACGAGCAGGACGATCAGGGGGATGCCGGTCAGGATGTGGCGCGAGAAGTACCACCAGTGCGGGCGCAGGTCGAGCGCCACTTCCTCACCGTCGTTGAGCAGCCGCTTCGGGTAGGGCATGCCCCGATGCTAGATCGCTCGATCGCCGATCAGGGCCGTACGTCGCCAACGAGTAACGGCGGCTCGTCGAACTCGTCGAAGTCGTCGGGATCGAGATCCTTGGCGACGAGGAACCCCCGCGCCCGCTCGGCCAAG
>CAZLEC010001119.1:430-1119 GCA_964558245.1 uncultured Burkholderiales bacterium
GGGAAGCGGTTGACGAGGTCGTCGTGCTCGGGTCCGTGGGTCTCCACGAGCAGGTGGGCCAGCTCGTGCACGAGCACGTAGTCGAGGACCCAGGTGGGGAACGCCGCGAGCCGTGACGAGACCCTGATCGTCGAGTCCTCCGGTGTGCACGATCCCCATCGCTGCTGTTGATGGTCGGACCACTGCACTCGCTTCGGCCGCGGCAAGCCGTATTCGCGGGCGAGCCGCCGGGTGCGCGCGCCCACGTCGATGCGGGCCGGGTCGATGCGGCGCCGCATGCGCTCCGCGAGCTCCTCGGCCGCCTCTTGCGCGTCGGCGAGCGACATCCAACGCGGGAACGACACCCGCAACCGATCCCCGACCAGTGCCGCCTCGACGTGTTTGCGACGCCGAGTACCCCGAACCAGCTCTATCTCCATAACTCCATCTATATCGTCTCAGTGCGACAGTTCTTGCGCGCTTCTTCGCGAGTCGGACCGACCATTCGGAGCAGTCTCCGCCGCGCTCGATCGCTCCTCGCGACGGTATCGCCGTCGCGCCGCGGCAACGACATCTGTTGTTACCGGAACGTGAAGATTGTCCCCACGGACGCGGCGATTTCCGCTTGACCGAAGGGGGGCGCGGTCGTACTGTCGCCGATGCCGGTTCGCCGCTGCGCCGACTCCGGATCTGCCACCCGGCGGACTCGG
>CAZLEC010001120.1:0-1118 GCA_964558245.1 uncultured Burkholderiales bacterium
AAGCGTTGCGCGGCATTGGTTGCGACTTCGCGCAGGGATACCTCCTCGGCCGCGCGCTCCCCGCCGATGTGATCGGCGACTGTCCCGCCGACGACCTCACCGCGTGGCAAATGCCGGAGACGGGAGCGTCCCTATAACGTTCGGGGATGCAGACCTCGCGGCCCGGTCAGGCACTCGCGGCAACGCTCGAGGAGCCCGGTTTCTACGCCGGCGATCCCTTCCCGCACTACGCGCGCCTGCGCCGGGAGGCTCCACTCGCGTGGAACGCGCAGCTCGGCTACTGGGCGGTCTCGAAGCACGCCGACGTCGTGAACGTCTCGCGTGATCCCGAGACCTTCTGTTCGGGCAAGGGCATCCTGACCTTCGAGATCGGAGTCGTTTATCCCACTCCGCCCACGATGATGCACACCGATCCGCCCGACCACACGCGATACCGCAAGCTGGTGCAGCCCGGATTCGCGCCGTCGCGCATGCGGGCGCTGACCGAGCGGGTACGGGCCCGCGCCGACGAGCTGGTTGCGCGTGTCAAACCGGGCGAGGCGTTCGATGCGGTCGCGACGCTCGCGGTGCCGTTCCCGCTGTGGATTATCGCCGAGCTGCTCGGCATCCCCGAATCGGACTGGACGCGCTTCTACCAGTGGTCCGAAGCATCGATTCCCGGGGCGACCGACTGGCCGCCCGAGGAGTGCGCGCGGCTCCAGGCCGAGATGCACGAGTACCTGCTCGAGACCACGCGGGCGCGGCGCTCCGACCCGCGCGACGACATCATCTCGGTGCTCGCAACGGCCGAGGTCGACGGTGAGTCACTGCGCGACGACGAGCTCGTGATGTTCCTCAACCAGCTGCTGGTGGCGGGCAACGAGACGACGCGTCACGCGATCTCGGGCGGGATTGCCGCGCTGGCCGAGCGACCGGACCAGTGGCGCCGGCTCGCCTGCGACCGCACACTCCTCGACACCGCGACCGAGGAAGTGCTGCGCTGGACGACCCCCGTGATCTCGTTCATGAGGACCGCGACGCGCGACACGCAGGTGCGCGGCGTCGACGTCGCCGCCGGTGATCCATTGCTGTTGCTCTACGCATCGGCCAACCGCGACGAAGACGAGTTCGGCGCGGAT
>CAZLEC010001121.1:0-1118 GCA_964558245.1 uncultured Burkholderiales bacterium
CGACGAGTGGGGCGGCGGCGGCGACTTCCAGGCGTTCCGCAACGACCCGTTCCGCCACGTGACCGGCGGCCACCGACCGATCTACGACACGATCGCCGCGCTCGTGTGCCACGGTGTGTTCCGCCGCCACCCGAATCTCCGCGTCGCGACGATCGAGAGCGGCTCCGACTGGGTGCCGCTCCTGCTGCACGCGCTCGAGAAGTCGTACGGTCAGACGCCGGCCGCCTACGAGGGTGTCGACCCGGTGCAGCAGGTGCGCGACCACGTGTGGGTGTCGCCCTACTACGAGGACAACCTGCCCCAGCTCCGCGACGAGCTCGGCGCCGACAAGATGATCTTCGGCTCCGACTACCCGCACGCCGAAGGCCTGGCCGACCCGTTGTCGTTCGTGAACGACCTGCCCGGGTTCACCGACGAAGAAGTCCGCCTCGTGATGCGGGAGAACGCCCTCGCGCTGTCGGTGCCCCGCGTCTGAGGTTCGAAGGCAGCGCTCGCCCGAACTTTGCGCGTTTGACGTCGAATTTCGGAGGCAAACGCGCAAAGTTCGGCGGGATGGGCAAAGATCGCGGCATGACCAGAGGGTGGTGGGCACCACGCGAGGGCGGCATCGAGGTCACGGTGCGGGTGATCCCGGGCGCCCGGCGGTCGGAGTTGGTCGACGTCTCGGCGCAGGCGCTGCGCATCCGGGTCGGCGCCCCGGCGCGCGACGGCAAGGCCAACCTGGCGGTCGTCCGCCTCATCGCCGACCTGTTCGGCGTGCGTCCGTCGGCAGTGGCGATCGTGCACGGTGAAACCTTGCGCGACAAGGTCGTCGCGATCCGCGGCATCGCCGAGCCGCCCCTCGCCTTGCGCGACCAGGCGTAGCCTTCGGCGCGTGGGCCTCTACGGCTAGCAGCTGCTCCCGCGCATCACGAACGTCTTGCTCGGCAGCAAGGAGTTCGGCGACAACATTCGCGCGCGCACCACCACCGGGTTGCACGGCGACGTGATCGAGCTCGGATTCGGCTCCGGCCTCAACCTGCCGTACTACCCGGAGGAAGTCGCCGGAGTCTGGACCGTAGAGCCTTCCGCGGTGGCGTTGAAGCTGGCACGGCCGCGCATCGCCGCGTCGCACGTCG
>CAZLEC010001122.1:0-1115 GCA_964558245.1 uncultured Burkholderiales bacterium
GCCTACGAGGCGGGCATGGTACTGCCCGGCGATTCGGGCTAACCCGGCGCCGACCTTCCCCTAATACGCGTCCCCGAATCCCGCGTCCTGGGTGCCCCAGTACGCCGACGGTGATGTTTAGGGACGCGTGTTCTGGGACAGGTCTTCTCCAGCTGAGCGCATCCGCGCGCGGATCCTGATCGGGGAAGCGGCGGACGCAAGACGTCGCGGCGCGTTGCGCGGTTCGCCGATGTGTGCAACACGTTGGGCGGACCTGGAGGTGGCGCGCACGATCGAGGTGCTGCGTCGCTACGGCGACGATCTCGGAGTCGACCCAACGACATCGAGGTCACCGCCGCGTACCGCGAGTTCCCGCCGGGACCCACACTCGACGATGTCATTCTCGGCCCGCAAGCGTTTGCGAACATCCGGGTTGCTCGACCATCGTCGCTGCAGCCGGTCGGCTCGCTCGAATCAACCTTCGGGCCAACGATGGAACGACGAGCTTTTCGAGCCCAGCCGATGAGCCAGGTCCGCGGAGGGGGTTTGCCGGCGAGACTGACTCGGGAGCGGGAGCACCAGCCCTCGTAGTTGAGGGGATGGAGCATCGGGCTGCCAGGCGGGGAAGCCGCGGGCGATCGGGAGCCGCGTCGGGCGCGGGCCTACGCGGGTGTCCAGTTCGTTGTTGGCGAGGCGAGCCATTGGAGCATCTCGCGCCGGGTAGTCGGGCCGTTCGGTCGTGACTGCGCCGGGAGTTGCCCTTCGTCGCGGAGGTGCGCCGCTGTCGTCTTCGCGTTGCTGAGTGGGTCGCCGGCGAGCGCGCAGCGGGTCGCGTGAACGTCCAAATGGAACAGCTCGGCGGCGTTCAGCCCGAGCATCTGAGCCTTCACGGTATCGGTGAGTGCTGGATAGCCGTATTGGTCTTGGAACTCGTTGGAGATCGCGAACGCGCGGAACGCCTGGAGTTGCGCCTGGGGTGACCCGTACCAGATCGCGTCGGTGCCCCAGAGCACACGGTGTTCGCCGGTCCGTTTGAGCAGTTTGCCGAGCGTGTGCGCCGCGGTGGTCGGATCGCTCAGCACTTCGCGCCAGACCGTTGCGATGTCGACCCACACGTTGCTGTTGGGTGGAACGTC
>CAZLEC010001123.1:0-1113 GCA_964558245.1 uncultured Burkholderiales bacterium
CGCTCGCACCGGGCCGCTTCATGTGGGGCAACGACTACCCGCACGACGAGGGTTCCGGGCCGTACACGAAGGAGACCTTGCGCGCGGTCTTCCACGACGTGCCCGAGGCCGAGCTGCGCGACGTGCTCGCGGGCAACGCAGCGAAGCTCTACGGCTTCGACCTCGACGCGCTCGCGCCGCTCGCCGAGAAGTACGGCCCGACCGTCGACGAGCTCGCGACGCCGCTGAACGAGTTGCCCGAGAAGCCCAACTCGGCACTGGCGCGCGCCACCGCGAAAGCCGGCGTCTAACTCGAGGACTCGTGATGCCGGAACCGATCAAGATCGGATGGCTCGGCGCCGCACTCGACGGCCCGGGCGGCGGTTACGACAAGATCCATCGCCTCGCGTTCGACGAGGCGGTCGAGTCGGGCCTGTTGGACCGTCCGTACGATTTCGTGTTGCACGCGGAGAACGGGCTGCCGAACGGCTCTGCGAAGAACGCGACCGACGGTTTCAAGCACTTGGTCGACGAGGGTTGCATCGGTGTGGCGGGGGCGTACAGCTCCGACAACGCGATCACGGTCGCGCCGTTGGCGAACGAGCTGCAGGTGCCGTTGATCTCGTGGGCGGGCACAGACCGGCTGCAGGGCGACTACTGCTTCCGGCTCGGGAACGGCGACTGTGGCGGCGACGCGGCGCTGGTGGTGTCGTGGTTGGTGAAGAACGGCCATCGGCGCATTGCCGTGTTGAGCGAGATCTCACCGAATGGCGAGGAGTACTTCCGGTACTTCCGGACGGAGTGCCGCCGGCGCGGTCTGAGCATCGCCGCGGTCGAGTCGGTGTCGCAGAGTCCGGAGAACCTCGCGGAGAACCTCGACAACTTGCGTCAGGTGAACGCGGACGCGCTCGTGTACATGGGCTACGGCATGTTGGCCGCGAAGGGCTTGTTGCGCCGCGCGCTCGACGACCTTGCGTGGGATCCGCCCCGAATCATGAGCACGGCGTTCATGTGGTACCTGATGGGGTTCGACCTGTTCGAAGGTTGGGTCGGGATCGATCAGTTCGATCCGTCGAACCGGCTCGCGCAGCAGTTCCACGATCGGTTCGTCGCGAAGCACGGCGAGTCGCCGCC
>CAZLEC010001124.1:0-1112 GCA_964558245.1 uncultured Burkholderiales bacterium
CCCTCGACGACCACAGAACCTTCGGCCAACTGCGTTACTCGGTCGGCTTCACACGTCGCAGGCTCGGACCCCGCAGCGAGCCGGTCGTGCATCGGATGCGCCAACTGACTGGCGAGCTCTCTAAGCTCCGCAAGGAGGTCGAACTGCCATGCACTCCGATTCATGGGGACTACAAGTTGGGCAATGCGGGAGAACTGTCAGACGGCTCATGGGCCACCTTCGATTTGGATTTTGCGAGGGTCAGGGAGCGGCTGTACGACATCGCGGGCAGCCTGAACCACGTCGCACAGAGCGGTCCCGATGGCGTGGGCCCGCCGGTTGAATTGCTCGAGCCGCGACGGCTGCTTGACGCCTACGAAAGCACGGCTCCGGAACCGCTGACCCGCGACGAGCACCGTTGGCTCCCCGGGGCTCTCGCCCTTATACCCCTGCACTGGGCTGCCACCGCCGGGCTCGTGGGCGACAGCGTGCGCGAAGCCGAGAGCGCGATGACCGCCGCCGAGGCCTGGTGGTCGCGCCGGGCTGAACTCTCGTCGTAGTCCGCCGGCCCCGCTCGGGGACTGGAGTTCTCGGCCGAGCTCCGACTCCACTGAAGCGGCTGGCATGTCGCGCTAACCAACCTCTGCGATGACCGTGACGGTCAGCTCCGACTTTCGCGAAGCGCGATGACACGAGCCGAATTTTGTGGCGCCGCTCGCGCGATGGCTTCGTTCAATGCTTGGGCGATCGCCTGGTCGCGCTCTTGCGTCGTGTGCTGGTAGATGAGCGCGGCGCGCGGCGGCGCGCGGCGACGCGTGGCCCATGCGCGCCATGAGCTCTCTCGTGGTCGCGCCGGTGGTGGCAGCGAGCGTCGCGCCGGTGTGACGCAGGTCGTGGAAGTGCAGCTCGTCGACGCCGACGGCTCGCGTCGCGCGACGCCACGCGGTGTACAGGCTCCCGCGCCGGAACGGCTGGTCTTTCGTGCCCGGGAACAGGAATCCGTCGAGTCCCGGTCCGGCCCAGTGCGCGAGCTGGTCTTCGAGCTCGGGGATCAAGGCGGCGGGGATCGAGACCGTGCGGACGCCGGCGGCGGTCTTGGGCGGAGCGAGCACGAGGCTGCCGTCTTTGAGCTC
>CAZLEC010001125.1:0-1110 GCA_964558245.1 uncultured Burkholderiales bacterium
TCGATCCACTCGATGGTGGATTCGGTCTCGGCCCGGCCGCGCTTGGTCACCAGGTTGTAGACGTTGGGCGACCAGTTCTGGATCGTCGAGTAGCGGATGCGGGCGCTCGGCTTGGCGACCAACTCCACCACGGCGGAGTGCAACGAGTCGGTGGAGTACACCGGCGCGGAGCAGCCCTCGACGTAGTGCACCGACGAGCCCTCGTCGGCGATGATGAGTGTGCGCTCGAACTGACCGGAGTTCTCCGCGTTGATGCGGAAGTAGGCCTGCAGCGGCATGTCGACGTGCACGCCGGGCGGCACATAGATGAACGAGCCACCCGACCACACGGCCGAGTTGAGCGCGGCGAACTTGTTGTCGCCCGGGGGAATCACGGTCGCGAAGTACTGCTTCACGAGGTCGGGGTACTCGCGCACCGCGGTGTCCATGTCGGTGAAGATGATCCCCTGAGCCTCGAGGTCTTCCCGATTCTTGTGGTACACGACTTCACTTTCGTACTGCGCAGTGACACCGGCGAGGAACTTGCGCTCGGCTTCGGGGATGCCGAGGCGCTCGTAGGTGGTCTTCATCTCTTCCGGGAGCATGTCCCAGTCGTTGACCTGACCCTCGGTCGGCTTGATGTAGTAGTAGATGTCGTCGAAGTCGATGGTCGGCATGTTCTTCGCGAACCACGACAGCATCGGCTTGCGCTCGAAGCGCTTCAACGCGTTGAGGCGGAACTTGGTCATCCATTCCGGCTCCGACTTGCGCCACGAGATCTCGCGCACGATGTCCTCGTTCAGGCCCTTCTTGGGCTTGAAGACGCTCTGCTCGGTGTCGTGCCAGCCGAGCTTGTACTTGCCCAGATCGATGCCCTGGACAGCCACGTTCCATCGCCTCCTTGACCAGCGGTGCGACCGCGGGTCGACTCCCGGTACCGGCCCGGCAGGGGTATGCGGGCCTCACCGAGCAATTAACACTATCCAGATAGTAACAATCCCCGGGCCCGCCCACAATCCGGGCCCCACGAGGCGTCTGTGGACCACACGGCGTGTGGTCCACAGAAGCCGCGGGCCACCCCCGCGGCGCGGGGGGCGGGGGCAGGCGCGGGCGACCGCTGGCGTGGTCGCG
>CAZLEC010001126.1:0-1108 GCA_964558245.1 uncultured Burkholderiales bacterium
ATACTCGACCGTCGAGCTCCTCGCGATCGAAACCCAACTCCTCGAGACCGCCGTCGCCCGCCAACACGAGGGCGTCGGGCTGAGTGACGCGTCCGCCGTCAAAGGCGCTGAGGGGTTGAGTGATCAGCAGGCAGCGATGGTCACGAAAGTGACGACCGACGGCGCCGGTATCTCGGTCGTGATCGGCGCGGCCGGAACCGGCAAGACCTACGCGCTCGGCGTCGCCCGCCAGGCCTGGGAACAGGACGGCCATCCCGTCGTCGGATGTGCCCTGTCGGCCCGCGCCGCACAAGAGCTCCAGACCGGCGCCGGGATCCAGTCCTCCACGCTCCATCTCCTGCTCGTCGCGCTCGACCGGCCGCAATCTCGCGGGCTCAGTCCCGGCACGGTCGTGGTCGTGGACGAAGCCGCGATGGTCGGCACCGTGCAACTCGCCCGCCTCTGCGAGCACGCGGCGCGCGATCGCGCCAAGGTCGTTCTCGTCGGCGACCATCACCAACTCCCGGCCATCGAGGCCGGCGGCGCGTTCGCCGCGCTCGGCGCCCAACTCGGCGCCGTGCACCTCACCGACAACCAACGCCAGACCGACCCCGTCGAACGCGAAGCCCTCGCCGAGCTCCGCGACGGTGACGTCAGCCGCGCGATCGAGCTCCTCGACTCGATCGGCCACGTCGAATGCTGGGAATACGGCGACACCGTCAACCGCCGCATCGTCGGCGACTGGCTCCCCGCCGCCCTCGACGGCGACGACGCGATCATGCTCGCCTCAACACGCGCCGACGTCGGCGAACTCAACGAGATGGCCCGCTACGGGCTCATCGCCCGCGGTCACGTCGCCCCAACCGGCATCGACATCGACGGGCAAGTGTTCGCGGTCGGGGACCGGGTCATGACCCTGAAAAACGACCGGCGTCTGCGACTCATCAACGGTGAACGCGGCACCATCACCCACACCACCGACGCGGGGATCGTCGTCGAGTTCGACAACCGCCACGAACCGACACGGATCCCGACCGGCTATCTCGAAGACGGCGGGCTCGATCACGCGTACGCCATGACCGTTCACAAAGCGCAAGGCCTCACCTGCGACCGTGCCTTCGTGCTTGGC
>CAZLEC010001127.1:0-1107 GCA_964558245.1 uncultured Burkholderiales bacterium
GCTCGTAGGCGATCACGCAGTCCTCGGCCTTGTCGGTCGGCAGGCTCGCGAACGCGGAACGCACCTGGCCGGCCACGAGCTCGTCGGTCTCGCCGGCCTCGCGCTGCTCGAGCGTCTCCCCGACGCACACGATCGGCTGCATTCCCGCCGCGAGCACCGCGCGCAGCTTCTTGGCGACGATCTCATCGGTCTCGCCGAACATCTGGCGCCGCTCGGAGTGGCCGACGATCACGTAGCGCACGTGCAGCTTCGCGAGCATGGGCGCGCTGATCTCCCCGGTGTACGCGCCGTGCGACTCCCAGTGGCAGTTCTGCGCGCCGAGCGCGATGTCGATCCGGTCGCCCTCGAGCGTGGTCTGCACGGAACGCAACGCGGTGAACGCCGGGCACACGACGATGTCGACGTCGTCGAAGTCCTTCTTGTCGAGGCGGTACGAGAGCTTCTGCACCACCTGGATGGCTTCGAGATGCGTGTGGTGCATCTTCCAGTTGCCGGCCATCATCGGCTTGCGGTCTGCCATCGTGGGGAGGCTACCTACGGAGTGCTTGGAGTCCGGGGAGGTCGCCGAGCTCGATCAGCTCGAGGGCGGCGCCCCCGCCCGTCGACACGTGATCGACTCGATCGGCCAGGCCCATCTCCCGCACCGCGGCGGCACTGTCGCCGCCGCCCACCACGGTGAACCCGCGGCAGTCGGCCACCGCCTCGGCGACGGTGCGGGTCCCGGCCGCGAACGGTGCGAGCTCGAAGATGCCCATGGGGCCGTTCCACAAGACCGTCGCCGCGCCCGAGATCACGTCGGCGTACGTGCCGGCGGTCTCCGGCCCGACGTCGACTCCCTTCCAGCCGTCGGGAATCGCGCGGGCCGACACGTGACGCGCGTTCGCGTCGGCACGGATGTCGTCGGCGGCGACCACGTCGGTCGGGATCACGACCTTGCCGGTCTCGAGCAGCTTGCGGCAATGCTCGACCTGATCGGCCTCCACGAGCGAGTCACCTACTCGCGCACCTTGCGCGACGAGGAAGGTGAACGACATGGCGCCGCCGATCAGCAGCTGATCGCAACGGTCGAGCAGCGCGTCGATCACGCCGAGCTTGTCGCTCACCTTC
>CAZLEC010001128.1:0-1104 GCA_964558245.1 uncultured Burkholderiales bacterium
GGATCGTGCCCGCGCTCGAGCCCGCGCACGCGATCGGCTGGCTCGCGCGGGAAGCGGGGCACTCGGTTCCGGCCGGCTCGACCGTGCTCGTCACGTTGTCGGGCCGGGGCGACAAGGACGCGGCCCAGGTCGCCGAGCGCCTCGGAGAGATGACGCCGTGACGAACCACGTACGCGGCGTCCCGCTGGAGGCGCACTTGCGGGAGCGACGGGCCGAGGGCCGCAAGCTGCTCGTTCCGTACGTCACCGGCGGGCTCGGGCGTGAGTGGTGCGATGTCGTGCGGGCCGTGGTCGGGGCCGGCGCCGACGCAGTGGAGATCGGCATCCCGTTCTCCGATCCGATCATGGACGGCCGCACGATCCAGGAGGCGAGCCAGCGGGCGCTCGATCTCGGCGCGACGCCGATCGGTGTGATCGACGCGCTCGCCGGAGTCGACGCGCCGGTGCCGCTGATCGTGATGACGTACTACAACCTCATCGCCCGCCTCGGGCACACGCGCGCCGCGGAGGCGCTGATCGGTGCGGGCGTGACGGGTGCGATCATCCCCGACCTCCCGCTCGACGAGCTCGACGGTTGGGGCGACGCCGCGGATGAGGCCGGCGTGGCCACGGTGCTGCTCGCGGCGCCGACCACCCCGGACGATCGCCTCGCCGCGATCTGCGAACGTTCGCGCGGCTTCGTGTACGGCGTCTCGCTGCTCGGAGTGACCGGTGAGCGAACCGCGCTCCCGGTGCACGCGGAGCAGATGGGCCGCCGCTGCAAGGCCGTGACCGATCGTCCGGTGCTCCTCGGCGTCGGCATCTCGACTCCCGAGCAGGCCGCCCAGGCCGCGGCGAGCGCCGACGGCGTGATCGTCGGCAGCGCGCTCGTGCGCCGGCTCCTCGACGGCGGCGGCCCCGACGAAGCGGCCGCGTTCGTGGCCACCCTCCGCGCCGCCCTCGACGCCTCCTGACCCGCGCGAGGCGCCGCCGCAACGGAGTCAGGCGCAGATCCGGAGGCCCGGTCCGTCGACCACCTGGCGCGCGGGCGATGCAGGGCCGGAGGTCGTAGCCGCAACGGAGTCAGGCGCAGATCCGGAGGCCCGGTCCGTCGACCACCTGGCGC
>CAZLEC010001129.1:0-1104 GCA_964558245.1 uncultured Burkholderiales bacterium
CGTCCATCGACGCGAAGTCGTCCTGGTTGTCGAGCGTCTTCACCTTGAAGCGGCGATAGTCGGAACGCTTGGCGATCCCGTCTTCCATCACGACCATCGACGCGACGATGTTGGTGCCCTGGATGTGCGAGATGTCGAA
This sequence comes from uncultured Burkholderiales bacterium, assembly GCA_964558245.1. GTDB lineage: Bacteria > Actinomycetota > Acidimicrobiia > IMCC26256 > PALSA-610 > JBBQER01. Next base: position 140 of record CAZLEC010001129.1, read on the forward strand.
GCACTCGATGCGCAGCGGCGCCTCGGGCAGGTCGAGCGCCTCCTGCAGCGCGACGAGTGTGCGCGCCCGTGCGTTGTGATCCGACGCGCGCTTGAGCTTGTGCCGTTGGAACGTCTCGCGGGCGTTGAGCATCGCGGTCTCGAGCAGCTCACGCTTGCCGCCGCGCTGCGGCACGCGGATCCGCACCTTCGAACCGCGGTTCAGCGAGAGGAACTCCTCGTACAGCGGGAGATCCTCCGGCTCGACCGGCACGAGGATCTCCTTGGGAACGTCGTCCTTCGCGGCATCGGCGTAGAGCTGCTCCACGACCCGAGCGATCAACGCCGGAGTCTCGAGCTCCTCGACCTTGTCGACGATCAACCCCTTGCGGCCGACGACGCGGCCCTTGCGCACGAAGAAGAGCTGCACGCTCGCCTCGAGCGGATCCTCGGCCAACCCGATGAGGTCGTAGTCCTCCTCGCGAGTGCCGACCATCTGCTGCCGCTCGATCGCCTTGCGCACGCTCGCGAGCTGGTCCCGCACTCGCGCCGCGAGCTCGAACTCGAGCGCGTCGGACGCGGCCTTCATGCGCGCTTCGAGGCGATTGACCACGGCGTCGTGCTCGCCGTCGAGGAAGTCGAGCAACTCCTGCACGAGCTTCATGTACTCGTCGTGGTCGATGTCGTCGACGCACGGCGCCGCGCACTTCTCGATGTGCGCGTACAGGCACGGTCGCCCCAGCCGGTGATGACGGTCGAACTTGGAGTTGGTGCACGTACGGATCGGGAAGGTGCGCAGCAGGAGGTCGAGCGTCTCGCGAATGGCGTAGGCGTGCGCGAACGGGCCGAAGTAGCGCACACCCTTGCGGTGCTGACCGCGCATCACCATCGCGCGGGGCCACTCCTCGTCGAGGGTGACCGCGAGATACGGGTACGACTTGTCGTCCTTGAGCCGGATGTTGAAGCGGGGCTTGTGCCGCTTGATCA
>CAZLEC010001130.1:0-1102 GCA_964558245.1 uncultured Burkholderiales bacterium
CGGCGGCTCCTCGGCAACCCGAATGACCTCAGATCACGCGGACGTTCTGCGCTTCCTCGCCCTTCTTGCCCGGTGCGACGTCGAACTCGACGCGCTGGCCCTCGTCGAGGCTCTTGTAGCCGTCGCCTTGGATGGCGGAGAAATGAACGAAGACGTCGTCACCCTGCTCACGCGAGATGAAACCGAAGCCCTTTTCCGAGTTGAAGAACTTGACTGTGCCTTGTGCCACGAATACTCGTTTCAGATAGCGGCTGACCAACCAGTTCGGCCAGCTCGCGACCGCGACCCTATCGGTCTGCCGGTTCAGAGCTCGACGGTGTCCTCCGAACGGCGCCGCTCGACGCCGGGCTCGTCGCGTGACACGTCGGTGCGGCGGTCGCTGTCCGCGAGGATCGCAGAGGCCTGGGCGAGGGGATCGTCGCTCCCGACCGCCGACTCCGAAGCGGTGAGACCCGCCCGGGTGCTGACCCGGGGATCGTGGGCGGCGGTGCGCCGGTGGTACCGGCGCCAAGCCCCGTAGCCACTCAGCGCGACTGCGCCCAACAACACGGCGGTGGTGGTGGACCTCGGCACAAAGCGAGGGTACCCCCACGCGGTTTCGTGCAATCCCGCGCCCGGTGATCGGGTCCGCCTTGCTTCGGGGCGCGGTTCTCGGCGATCATCTGGGGTAATCGGGGCGCCATGGAGGGCCGCGTGCAGCGGGTAGCTGGGCGAGAACGTCTGGGCGAGCATCCTCCTCGAGCGGCGGTCGGGGCTCGAGGAGCTGGTGAGACGCGCCCGGTCATCACCGCATCCACCGGACGGTGGGTCGGTCGACCGGTGCAACGGAGCACCGCCGCGCCCGCGCCGACGTCGTCGCCGGTGGAGTCGACGACCGTTCGCCGGTCCGTGCTCGCGTCCGTCCCGGTCCCGACGTGCGTGTTCTGCGACCGTCCGAGTGGTTCGATCGAGTACGCGTGGCCGGAGTGGGTGTGTCGCGCGCTCACGGATCGGATGGCCGCGGCCGGCAAGGAACGCGTCATCGACGCCGACGTCCTGGCGCGCATGCGCAGAGAGGTCGACCAGACCGTTCGCAGCGTCTGCGACTCCTGCAGCCAGGGTT
>CAZLEC010001131.1:0-1099 GCA_964558245.1 uncultured Burkholderiales bacterium
GCTGCAACGAGAAGAACTCCCTGTCGCCCGTGGAGGGGCTGTAGCCCGCGCGCCGCTTCACCATGGCTTCGGTCGGGATGAGCTGGATCACCGTGCCGACCGGATAGACACCTCCGGTCGCCGAGCGCGCGACTGCGAGCGCCGCCGCGAGGTGCCCGTTGAGGCTGCCCACGAAGTGATCTGCGACGCGGGTCATCGTGTTGATGTTGACGAAGTCGGCTGCGATCGGCGTCACGTCGGGCAGCGTCGTCGCGGTCGGCGGGGCCGTTGTCGCCGCGGCGGCCGGCGCGGTCGTCGAAGGCGGGGCCGCCGGGTGACTCGAGCCGCCGCCGCACGCAACGAACAGCAACGCCGCGAGCACACTCGTGCTCGCGCCAACCCACAGCCGGACGCGCGCGCCCGATCGAGCCGTCACACCCGTCCGTTCATACCGCGGACTACGTCGGGCGGGCACGGCCGGTTCACCGGCAGGCGGCGTCGGCGAATCGCGGTAATCGCACGGATATCAACCACTATGGCGCGGCGGGCGAACCGGGGGCTCCGGGTACGCTCGCCCGGTGCGGCTCATGAGCGCGAAGCGCGGCGCACGAGAGCCCGGCGCCGAACCCGGCGGACCGCCCGCACGCTGGCCCCAGTCGATCTGCGTGGTCGTCCTCTCGACGATCTTCCTCGCCGGCTCGGCCACCTTCTCGTCCGGGGTCGAGCTCGCGCTCGTGCTCCTCGCCGCCGCCTGCGCGCTCGACCTCGTGCGGCGTGAGGCCCGCGATCCGGGCAGCCCGGTGCCGATCGCGTGCTCGACCGCGGCCCTGTTCGCGATCGCCGTGATCTTCCCGCCGAAGTTCTCCCACGACCTCTGGTCGTACGCGATCGCGGGCCGGATCGTCGCGTTCCATCACGCGAACCCGTACCTCCACGCCGCCAAGCAGTTCCGCGGGGATCCGATCCTCGGTCTCGTGGGCAAGGAGTGGCGCAGCGGCACCACGCCGTACGGGCCGCTGTTCACGCTGTACTCGACTGCGGTCGCTCTCGTGAGCGGTGCGCACCCCCTGCTGTTCCGCCTGGCGTACAAGGGCGGGGCAGCCGTGGCGATCGGCGTCGC
>CAZLEC010001132.1:0-1098 GCA_964558245.1 uncultured Burkholderiales bacterium
CCGCGCACGATCCCATCTTCATCGTCGGCATGCCGCGTTCGGGATCGACGCTGCTTGAACAAATCCTTTCGAGCCATTCGCAAGTCGAAGGAACGATGGAGTTGCCCGACATCCAGATCATCGCGCGGAAACTGGGCGACCGCCGGTCCAAAGACGACGCGCTGGCTTATCCGAAAATCTTGCCACGCATGGACGCCGCCGAGCTTCGCGCTTTGGGCGAGGAATACATCGCGGCAACGCGTGTTCAGCGAAAAACGGACAAGCCCTTTTTTATCGACAAACTGCCGAACAATTTTCAGTACGCCGGCTTCATCCATCTTATCTTGCCCAACGCAAAGATCATCGATGCGCGGCGCTACCCGCTTTCGACCGGCTTTTCGTGCTTCAAGCAACATTTCGCGCGCGGGCAGAATTACACCTACGCCCTGAACGATCTCGGCTGGTATTATTCTGCCTACGTTGAATGGATGGCACATATAGACGCCGTTTTGCCGGGCCGCGTGCATCGCGTTTTCTATGAACGCATGGTGGAAAATACCGAAGCCGAGATCCGCAGCTTGCTCGATCACTGCGGATTGCCGTTTGAAGACGCCTGTCTGCGATTCTACGAAAACGACCGTGCCGTCCGCACGCCCAGCTCCGAACAGGTGCGCAGGCCGATTTTCCGGGAGGGGTTGGATCAATGGCGGAATTACGAGCCGTGGCTCGGGCCACTGAAAGAGGCCTTGGGGCAGGTTATGACGGCATATCCCGCCGTTCCGACATTTTAGGCACACTCCGCAGATCGTGACCTTTCGCCAGGATTCCGCCATTGACGCCCACCGCGAACGCGGTTTCAAATCAATGTCATAATAATTATGCGAGGGAACGCCGGCGGACAGGGCTGTCGGGCGGCTTTAATTTTGTAAGCGGGGGCATCCTCTATGAATAATTTTGTGACGCGGCGTTCCAACACCGTCATCCTTCCTGTCCTTCTCGCCAGCACGATGCTGACCGGTATATCGGCCGCTTACGCGCAAGAAAGCGGGCAGATTGAAACCGTCATCGTGACGGCGGAAAAACGCTCTCCCAGCAAGAAGTGATAGGTCGCCTCGGCGC
>CAZLEC010001133.1:0-1097 GCA_964558245.1 uncultured Burkholderiales bacterium
CGACGCGGCGCGCACCCATCTCCTGGTCAGCCGGGATTGCACGACCCTGGGCGGCGACCGCGACCCGGCGCTCTGGCCGTGGCAGGTCGATCTCGTGGAGGTCGCGGCGATGCTCGGCGATCACGCGCTCGCCTGCGAGGTGAGCGCGCGTCTCGACGAAGACGCCGAGCTCCACGGTGGCAGGCAAGCCCGCGCCTTTGCCGCGCGCGCTCGCGGACTCGTCGCCGGCGACGAGTCGGGCATGCGAGTCGCGTTCGAGGCGTCACTCGGCCTTCTCGACGGCGTGCCGCTCCCGTTCGAGCGCGCACGAACACACCTCCTCTTCGGCGAGGCGCTCCTTCGGTACGGCGATCGCCAAGAGGCCGAAACCCATCTGACGCGTGCGCTCGACGCGTTCGACCAACTCGACGCGCATCCGTGGAGTGCCCGGGCGCGCAAGCACCTCGCGCCGAGCGAGGCGCGCCGCACGGCGGCGTTCGACCAGCTGACCGACCGCGAGCTCCAGGTCGCGGTCGCGGTCTCGACCGGCATGACGAGCAACGAGGCCGCCGCCGAGCTCTTCGTGAGCCGCCGCACGGTCGAGCACCACCTGGCGATCGTCTATCGCAAGCTCGGCATCCGCAACCGCACGCAGCTGGCGGCGCTGATGAACGACCGCAGCCCCGATCCGGTCCCGACCTAGGCCCGGGTCGGGACCCGCAGGAGGTGCCTCGGGCCCGATCCGAACCGTGGGAGTGATCACTCCTAGAATCGGTGCGTGGACCGATGGCGTGTCGAGGAGCTGGCCGAACAGGCCGACGTGTCGGTCGACACGATCCGCTTCTACCAGAAGCGGCACCTCCTGCCGCCGCCGACGCGCGAAGGCCGCGTCGCCTGGTACGGGCCGCTTCACCTCGAACGCCTGGCCCGGATCCGTGATCTCCAGGCGCAGGGACTCACGCTCGCGCTGATCGGTCGCGTCCTGAGCGGCGACCTCGACGCCACCGACGCCCCGCTTGCCGTCGCCGTCGCCGTGGCCGAGCCGCCCGAGGAGTTCCTCTCGCTCGCCGAGCTGGCCGAGCGGTCGGGTGTGCCGCCCGCGCTGCTCGAAGCGGTGT
>CAZLEC010001134.1:0-1092 GCA_964558245.1 uncultured Burkholderiales bacterium
CGGAGGGCTGACCGAGTGGCCGAAGGTGCTCGCCTGCTAAGCGAGTAGGGGGTGACAAATCCCCTCGAGGGTTCAAATCCCTCGCCCTCCGCTCAGATTGGCAACGTGACCGAAACCGGGGGGTCAGCGTGGCGAACGTGACTCGTGAACACGCGGCTGCCTTTGCCCAGCTCGGCGCCGCGACGCTCGGCGAGAGCGGCGGCCACCCGATGGCGCCGCGCGTGAGGGCCGCGTGGCCCGGCGCGCGGATCAGCGCGCCCGCCTATCCGGTCACGTGCGCGGCGGGCGACAACCTCGCCATCCACGTTGCGGTGGCCGAGGCGCCGAAGGGGCACGTGCTCGTCGCGAGCGTCGGCGCCGAGCCCGACCGCGGCTACTGGGGCGAGGTGCTCACCACCGGCGCGGAAGCGCGCGGCCTGGTGGGTCTCGTGATCGACGGTGGCATCCGCGACGTCAGCGCGCTCGAGGCGCACGGCTTCGCGGCGTTCTCCACCACGATCGCGTTGCGCGGCGCCACCAAGGAGCATCCCGGCCGGATCGGCGGTCAGTCGGTAGTGGGCGACGTGCTCGTGCACGAAGGCGACTGGATCGTCGCCGACGCCGACGGCGTCACCGTTATCTCGCGCGCGCAGATCGCCGACGTGCTCGCGGCCGGTCAGGAACGCGAGGCCAAGGAGCGTTGGTACTTCGAGGAGCTCCGCGCCGGCCGCACGACCGTCGAGCTCCTCAAGCTCGACACCAAGGCGATCACGCGCGACTGACGCGAGGGTCCGCGCGTCACGGAATCTGCGCGTCGCGGTGCTGCGCCGCGGTCCGCCGCTCCTCGTCGGTCAAGTCGGAGTCCTTCACCGGGGTGACCAGCGCCCAGTGGTCGCCGACCGGACAACGCTGAAACCGCGCCCAGCCGAGCCTGATCGCCTTGAACGACATCCCGGGCACCCAGATCGTCGTGAACAAGTGGCCCTTGCTGCACCGCACGATCACGGCGCCGCCCACGTTGTAGCCGCGGCGACGGGCAACGAGCGTTCCGCCTACAAGGACAGCGATCACGATGACGATGGGAATCAGCGCGACTGCTCGAGGCGACATGGA
>CAZLEC010001135.1:0-1091 GCA_964558245.1 uncultured Burkholderiales bacterium
ACATCGGCCAGAAGCTCGACTTCCTCCGCGCCAACATCGAGCTCGCGCTCGACCGTGAGGATCTCGGGCCGCCGCTCGCGCAGTGGATCGGCGAGCTCGTGCGTCGGCGCGGCATCGCGTAGACGCGCTCCGTGATCCCGCTCGCCGAGGCTCAGCAACGGATCCTCGAAGCGGTCGCGCCGCTCGAACCCAAGGCGGTTCCGCTGTCCGCAGCACGCGGGTTGGTGCTCGCCGACAACGTGATCGCGTCGGAGATGGTGCCGCCGTTCGCGAACACCGCGATGGACGGCTATGCGGTGCGCGCGGCCGACACCGCGGGCGCGTCCGAGCCGGCGCCCGCGACCCTGCGTGTGGTCGGCGAGCTCGCGGCCGGCGCGGGCCCGACGACCGCAGTTGGATCGGGAGAGGCGATCCGCATCATGACCGGCGCGCCGATGCCGGCGGGCGCCGATGCGGTCGTGATGGTGGAACACACGAAGTCGGAAGGCGCGACGGTCGCGATCTTCGAGGCCGCTACGCGCGGCGACCACGTGCGGTTCGCCGGCGGTGACCTCGAGGTCGGCCAGCGCGTGTTCGACGCGGGAACCGTGCTGACCCCTGCGCATCTCGGAGTGCTCGCGAGCCTCGACGTGGCGGCGGTGCGGTGCCACCCGAGACCGAGAGTCGCAGTGTGTTCGACCGGCGACGAGCTGGTCGCGAGCGGTGCGCTCGCGCCCGGGCAGATTCGCGACTCGAACCGTCCGATGCTGCTCGCCGTGCTCGAGGAGGCGGGGTGCGAGCCGGTCGACTTCGGGATCGCGCGCGACGACGAGCAGGTGCTCACCGCGACGATCACGCGGGCGGTCGACGAATGCGACGCGTTGGTCACGAGCGGCGCGGTGTCGATGGGCGACTACGACTTCGTGAAGGTGGTGCTCGAGCGGCTTGCCGCCGAGCGGGCCGGGAGCACCTACAGCTGGATGCAGATCGCGATCAAGCCCGCGAAGCCGCTCGCGTTCGCGGCGATCGGCGGCGTGCCCGCCTTCGGCCTGCCGGGGAACCCGGTGTCGTCGCGCGTGAGCTTCGAGCTCCTCGCCCGGCCCGCACTGCGC
>CAZLEC010001136.1:0-1089 GCA_964558245.1 uncultured Burkholderiales bacterium
CCCGCCGCAAGATGCTGCGGCGCGCGCTCGAGAACTCGTTCGAGCTCACGCCTCCCGACCGGGCGGAGTGGGTGTTCGAGCGGGCCGGCATCGACCCGAGCGCGCGGGCCGAGACGCTGACGCTTGCGCAGTGGGCGGCGCTCGCGCACGCCGAGGTGACCGGGTTCCCGACGGAGGCTCGGGTCGACGCGTTCGCGAAGCTCACCCTGTCGTTGCACGTCACGGGGACCCGACCCGACGGCTTCCACGATCTCGAGATGCTGGTCGTACCGGTCAGCGAGCCGCACGACGAGCTCGTGATCCGGCCCGCGCTGGTGGCCTCGATCGAGGTGACGGGCGCCGACGCCGAGGGCGTGCCGACCGACGCCACCAACCTCGCGCTTCGCGCCGCGGACGCGCTCGGTGCGAGCGTCGCGATCGAGCTGCACAAGGGCATCGCGCCGGGAGCCGGGCTCGGCGGTGGATCAGCCGACGCGGCGGCTGTGCTCGCGAGCGCCCCCACCGTCGCCGGAGTTGCGGTGCACTTTCTCGAGGTGGAGCGCATCGCGGCCACGCTCGGAGCCGACGTGCCCTTCTGCCTGCGCAGCGGTGGCGCGATGCGCGTGCGAGGTGTCGGCGACGACCTGGCGCGGGTGATCCTGCCCGACCTCGCGGTCGTGATCGCGACGCCGCCCTACGGCTGCGCGACCGCCGACGTGTACCGCGCGTGGGACGAGTTGGGCGGACCCCGGGGCACCGAGGTCGAGATCGACGGCCTGCCGCCGTTGCGCAACGATCTCGAGCCGGCCGCGCACCACGTGGAGCCGCGGCTCGTCGCGTTCAAGGCCGCGATCGAGCGCGCGGCCGGCGCGCCCGCGCTGCTCGCCGGCAGCGGGTCGTCGTACGCCGTGATCGCCCGGACCGATGCCGACGCCGAGACCGTTCGGGCGCGCATCGCCGAGGCCGTCGAGGGTCAGATCGTGGTCGGCCGCACCGTCGACGCCGGCGTGCGCCGGCGGCTCTGAGGGCGCGGGGGGTCGTAGCTGGTTACTTGCCCTGCTGACGACGCTGCCAACGGGTCTTCTTCAGAAGCTTCTTGTGCTTCTTCTT
>CAZLEC010001137.1:0-1089 GCA_964558245.1 uncultured Burkholderiales bacterium
CTGATCGCAACGGTCGAGCAGCGCGTCGATCACGCCGAGCTTGTCGCTCACCTTCACACCGCCGAGCACGACCACGAACGGTCGCTTCGGCGCGTCGAGCAATTGGCCGAGCACCTCTACCTCGCGGGCGAGTAGCCGGCCGGCGGCCGACGGCATCACTCGCGGCGGCCCGACGATCGACGCGTGCGCGCGGTGCGCCGCTCCGAAGGCGTCGTTCACGTAGACGTCGCCGAGCTCGGCGAGGTTGGTCGCGAACGCCGGATCATTGGCCTCTTCGCCGGGATCGAACCGCAGGTTCTCGACGAGCATCACCTCGCCCGGCTCGAGCCGCTGGGTCTGGGCCACGGCCGCGAAATCGGCGACGCCGGGCGCGAGCGGCACGTCGATCCCGAGCAGCTCACCGAGCCGCCGGGCGACCGGCGCGAGCGAGAAGGCCGGGTTCGGCTTGCCCTTCGGTCGCCCGAGATGCGAGCAGCACACGATCTTGCAGTGCCGCTCGCGCAGCCACTCGATCGTCGGCAGCGAAGCACTGATGCGCAGGTCGTCGTCGATCACACCGTCGCGCAACGGCACGTTGAAATCGGCGCGTACCAGTACGCGCGTTCCTCTCGACAGCGGGAGCGACTCCAGCTGCGGTACGGGATCGACCATGAGCTACTTCGCGCCGAGGAACTCGACCAGGTCGACGAGGCGGTTGGAGTAGCCCCACTCGTTGTCGTACCAGCCGAGCACTTTCACCATCCGGCCCATGGCCATGGTGTCGAGCGAGGAGAAGATGCACGACGCGGGGTTCCCGACGATGTCGGCCGACACGAGCGGCTCGTCGCTGTACTCGAGCACGCCGCGGTACGTGGCGTCGTTGGACGCGGTGAGGAACGCGTCGTTGATCTCGTCGACACTCACTTCCTTGCTCAGCCACGCCACGAAGTCGGTGATCGAGCCGGTCGGGGTCGGGACGCGCAGCGACATGCCGTCGAGCTTGCCCTTCAACGCGGGCATGACCGTACCGATCGCGCGCGCGGCGCCGGTGGAGTTCGGGATGATCGACAGCGCGGCGGCGCGCATGCGGCGCAGGTCGGGCTTGCCCGA
>CAZLEC010001138.1:0-1085 GCA_964558245.1 uncultured Burkholderiales bacterium
CGAAGCATCGAACGCGACCTGGGCCGGAAGCCAGCTCCCCGCAAGCACACCCAGAACGAGATCAAAGCCCTGGTACGCCAGCTGAAAGACATCGTCGGCACGCTTGCCGCCGCTGATCCCGAAGACAAGCGAGCCATCTACGACGAGCTCGGCGTCAACCTCACGTATCACCAAGACGGGCGAGTACACGTCGCCGCAGGATCGCGTGTACTCAGGGATCGTGTCGGAGGGGGGACTTGAACCCCCACGCCCTTGCGGGCACTAGGCCCTCAAGTCGAAAAGCGGGTTTCAGCACGTCTCAGCGCGCGGGCATCATTGCTGTCTGACCTGCGTCTTCGCGCTCACGCGAACACGCCGCGATTCAGGTCGTCTCGCGTCGTCTCGTACCGTTTCTTAGGAGTTGCCTTAGGAGGTGTCTTGGGAGATTTCTTAGGAAAGTTGCTCATGTGCCACACGCGCTGGGGCTCAGGTGTTTAGTCACCACCTCGCGTCCGGCTTCGCGACCTCCACGTGTTCGTCCCTCCGAAGCGCGCGCCGCGCCGTGGCGACGGAGAGAGACACGCCCGCTTGCTCGTGCGAGCAATAACGGAACCGCGTCTCAGATCGAATCCTCTTCGGTGACGCGGGATAGTGGCGGTACTGCGCGTTATTGGGATATTGCCGGGCATTGTCGGATCGCCCGACAAGATCCGTGCCACGAATCGGGTCGACGTCGAAACACAGATCGTCAAATATGACCGCCGACCGTTGGTTCGCAGCCGACGTCGTCCGCTTCCGGGGTCTAGGAATGCGTTTGGGCGACGCGGACCGTGACGTCACCCAACAGACTGTGGCCGTGAACTCGGATCACCCGATGACGACGTTCCTCGGGCACCGCGGGAACGTCGTTGCGCAGATCACCTCGCAGCACTCCACCGAACAGCTCGACGTGGTCGTCGGCGGCGACGAACACGTCGACATCGCGCAAGATCGCATACGCGTCGATCGCGATCTCCTCGGGGGTGCTCTTCGTCGTCGACAGGTCAATGGTCACGTCGCCCAGCGCCGCGACCGCGATCAACTCATCTTCAACGTCCCAGGCCTGC
>CAZLEC010001139.1:0-1084 GCA_964558245.1 uncultured Burkholderiales bacterium
AGTAACGACCGGCGCACGTCGCGGCGAGTTGTGTGCACTGCGGTGGAGCGACATTGACCTCGACCTCGGAGAGATCGTCATCGCTCGCTCGATCGCACCCGACGATCTCGACGCGAAACAGTTGATCGAGAAGTCGTCGAAGACGCATCAAGAACGCCGCCTCGCGATCGACGCGGGAACGGTCGATGTACTGCGCGAACATCGACAGCTGATGATCGACCGAGCGGTGCCCACGGGCGCGTCCTACGCGAGCGATGCGTTCGTGTTCAGCAACGACATCACGGGCGATCGCCCGTGGCACCCGGATGCGGTGACATCGACCTTTCGTAGAGTCTGCCGCACCGCTGGCGTCACGGGTGTGCGTCTCCACGATCTCCGGCACTATCACGGGACGATGCTCGCCGATCTCGGTGTTCCGCTGCCCTCGGTGCAGCGACGCCTCGGTCATCGTGACCTACAGACGACCGGCATCTACGCGCACGGTCGCCGAGCTACCGACCGAGTCGCGGCAGACCTGATTGCTCGGCATCTCGACGAGTGACGGATACGTCGTTCTAGTCGACGTCCAGCAGACGCTCGATCACGCGCACCGGAATGACCACGCGCCGACCGAGCCGCACGTGCGCGAGCTCGCCGCTCGCGACAAGGTCGTACCCATGGGCTCGAGAAATTCCGAGCATCCTCGCGGCCTCAGCCACGGTGTACACGAGCCGCTCATCCTCGCGTCTCCTCAGGATCCGTCGCTCGCCGACAACTCGATGCGGCGGGTCACCTTCCGGTGCGTCGCTAATTGATTCCATGTAGAAGGAATAGCGCGTGCGAGGGCGAGAACGCGACAATTTGAGCCGGAATTTCTTGTGCGCTGAGTCCGCCGGTTGCGCGCTCGGGCGCGACGGATGCGGTATCCGTTGACGAACGAGCGCGACGCGATCGGTTGATGGCGACGAGGCAGCCGAGCCGCGTCGGATCGAGACGTTGACGCGGACGTGACAATTCCGCGCTGCGATTGGCTCATGTTTTCCGCCTCTGACAGGTTTTCGGCGCCTGCGTGCAGAGGTTGCGTGCAGACCTATGGTGCAGACAT
>CAZLEC010001140.1:0-1082 GCA_964558245.1 uncultured Burkholderiales bacterium
ACCCGCGAAAACCCGTTGTTTGTCGAGATTTTTCGTCGTCGGGCGGAGTCTCGTCAACCGTCGGTTCGACGCCGTTCTACGAGCTCCGGCTACCCGCTTTCGCCGCTCGCTCGGCCAGCAGCCGCGCGACGTGGGCGCGGATCCGCTCGTGCTCCTCACGGACCTCACGGGCCCGATCGACGTCGCCGCGATTGCGCTCGGTGAGGTCGATCGGCAACCGGGTGCCGGCCAGCTGCGCCCAACGCCGGGCCGACATCGGGTAGATGCGAAGTGCCATGGCATGAGCGTAAAGCGGCTCGTGTCCGAAATCGCGGCAATCGCGTCTCGGATGTAGCCTGCGGCATGGCTGAAATTCCGCGCATTGTCTCCGTCGACGACCACGTGATCGAGCCCCCGGGCGTCTGGCAGGACCGGCTGCCGGCCTCGTACCTCGACGTCGGTCCGCGCATCGAGCGTCGCAAGGTCAAGAACATGAAGTTCGTCGGCGGCGTCTTCTCCTACGAGGCCGCGGGCGAGCACGAAGACGGCACGTGGTGCGACTGGTGGCTCATCGAAGACCTCCAGTACCCGCTCACGCGCCTCTCGGCCGCGGCGGGCTACCCGCGCGACGAGATCACGGTGAGCCCGATCACGATGGACGACATGCGCAAGGGCTGCTGGGACCAGAAGGCCCGCCTGGAAGACATGGACGTGAACCATGTCGACGCGTCGCTCGCGTTCCCGAGCTTTCCCCGCTTCTGCGGGCAGACGTTCGCGGAGCGCAAAGACAAGGTGCTCGGCGATCTCTGCGTGAAGGCCTACAACGACTGGATGTTCGACGAGTGGTGCGCGGGAACCAACGGCCGGCTCATCCCGTTGATCATCGTGCAGCTCTGGGACGCGAAGCTCGCGGCCGACGAGATCCGGCGCAACGCCGCGCGCGGCTGCCACGCGGTCACCTTCTCGGAGATCCCGCCCTTCCTCGGCTTCCCCTCGATCCACGACAAGGACGGCTACTGGGACCCGTTCCTCGCGGCATGCGAGGAGACCGACACCGTCATCAACATGCACATCGGGTCGTCGTCGAAGATGCCGAGCACGTC
>CAZLEC010001141.1:0-1082 GCA_964558245.1 uncultured Burkholderiales bacterium
GGGCCTGACCCGCCGACGCAAGAACACCATCGGCAACTTCTGGGTCGATCTCACCCGCACGACCCTGCGCATCCTCGTGCCGCTCGCAATTGTTTCGGCGCTCGTGTTCACGAGTCAGGGTGTGGTCCAGAACTTCCACGCGTCGAAGGCGGTCACCACGGTCGCGGGCAGTACCCAGACGATCCCGGGTGGGCCGGTTGCGAGCCAGGAGGCCATCAAGGACCTCGGCACCAACGGCGGCGGGTTCTACAACACGAACTCGGCGCACCCGTTCGAGAGCCCCAACGGCTTCACCAACCTGATCGAGATGTTCTTCCTCGTGATGATCGGGTTCGCCGCGACGTTCGCGCTCGGGGTGATGGTGAAGAACAAGAAATTCGGCTGGGTGATCTTCGGGACGATGTTCCTGCTGATGACCGTGTCGATCGGCGTGGCCGTCGGGTTCGAGTCACACGGCAACCCGCAGCTCAACAAGACCGGCGTCACGCAACAGGTCACGGGGACGAGTCCCGGCGGCAACATGGAGGGCAAGGAGGTCCGCTTCGGGCCCTCTGCATCCGGCGAGTGGGCGGGCGCCACGACCGGCTCTTCGAACGGCTCGGTGAACGCCTTCCACGACAGCTTCACGCCCATCGGCGGGCTCGTGCCGCTCACGAACCTGTTCCTCGGCGAGGTCACGCCCGGCGGCGTCGGCACCGGCCTTACCGGCATGCTCGTGCTCGCGCTGCTGACCGTGTTCATCGCGGGATTGATGGTCGGGCGAACACCGGAGTTCCTCGGCAAGAAGATCCAAGGCGCCGAGATGAAGATGGTGGTGCTGCACATCCTGTTCGCACCGCTCGTGATCCTCGGTTTCGCGGCGGCATCGGTCGTGCTGAAAACCGCGTCCCATGCGATCTTCAACTCCGGTCCGCACGGGCTCTCGGAGGTGGTGTACGCGTTCGCGTCGTCGGCCGGCAACAACGGCTCGGCCTTCGGCGGACTCGGGACGAACACCAATTGGTACAACACGACGATGGGCATCACCATGCTCGTCGGGCGGTTCTTCCTGATCATCCCGATGCTCGCGATCGCGGGCTCGC
>CAZLEC010001142.1:0-1082 GCA_964558245.1 uncultured Burkholderiales bacterium
AGCACGGCGAGTTGCACCGTTGCACCGCCGAAGACGGGATCAGCGCGACGCTCGGCGTCGACGGCCGCGTGTCGGTGAGCATCGACAGCAGCTTCGCGGCGAGCGCGTCGGCGCCGCCGCGGCTCACCGTTGTCGGCGCCGCTGCGGTCTGCGAGATCCTCGCCGACACGCGCGTTCTCGTGCGGCGATCCGACGGGACGCGCGAGGACATGTCTCCGGGCTCGGCGGGCAAGCGCGACGCGCCCGGCGCCGACAGCCATGACGATCCGATGTGCCGATTCGCCGAGGTCGTGCGCGACGTCGTGACCAGCGGCGAGGTTCCGCCCGGCGTGCCGACGTTCGTCGACGGGCACGCCTGCGACGTCGTGCTCGATCAGCTCCGCGCCGCGCCGGTGGTCACGAGGGAACGTTGACGTTCGCGAGCGCGAGATCGAACACTCGCGACCAACCCGCGGCGGTGAGACCGACGGCGTCGAGCTTCGACCCCGCTGCTTCGGCCGCCTCCCCGGCGGCGTCGGCGCCGAGGGCCGCGAGCACTTTGGACCGCGCCAACGCGGCCACCGCATGCTCGAGCGGCGCGTCGGTGGCCAGCGCCACCTTGTAGGCCTCGTCGACCGGGCCCGCGGCGTCGGGTGCACCTTGCTGGGCGCGCACCAGGCTCTCGGCCCACAACGCGATGATGCGATCGGAGAACGTGCCGCCGCTCCGGGCCTGCATCTCCGCGATCACCGCGTCGGCGTCGTCGAGGCGGTGCGCGGCCGCGTACGCGAGCGCGAGGCGGCAACCGATCGACATCACCGGGCCGTCTTCCGTCGCGACGTCGTAGCCGCTGCGGAGCATGGTGATGGCTTCGTCGACGGAGCCGAGCTGGAGGAGCGCGAGCCCCGACGCCGCGCAACCGTCGGCGAAGCCGAGCTGGCCGCTGTCTTCGTCGCGGTCCCAGGCGAGCGAGGCCAGGATCGACTGGGCCGCCTCCGCCCGCCCCTGCTGGAGGTCGACGAGCGCTTCGAGAACTTCGGGAAAGGTTCGCATCCCTTCGTCGGGCATGTTGCGCGAGATCGCGCGGTAGTGCGCGAGCGCGT
>CAZLEC010001143.1:0-1075 GCA_964558245.1 uncultured Burkholderiales bacterium
CGGATCACGACCTGCGGCTTGCCGACCGTGAGCTCGAAGCCTTCGCGCCGCATCGTCTCGACGAGCACCGCGAGCTGGAGCTCGCCCCGGCCCTGCACCTCCCACGCGTCGGGACGCTCGGTGGAGCTGACCCGAAGCGACACGTTGCCGACGAGCTCCTGCTGCAACCGGTTCTCGACCTGGCGCGCGGTGAGCTTCTTGCCGTCCTGGCCCGCGAGCACCGACGTGTTGATGCCGACCGTCATCGAGAGGCTCGGCTCGTCGATGATCAGCGGCGGCAGCGGCCGGGGATCGTCGATGTCGGCCAGCGTCTCGCCGATGGTGATCTCGGGGATGCCGGCGACCGCGATGATGTCGCCGGGGCCGGCCTCCTCCGCCGGCACGCGGTCGAGCGCATCCGTGAGGAACAGCTCCGAGATCTTCACGCGCTCGATCCCGCCGTTGATGCGGCACCACGCGACCTGATCGCCCTTGCGCACCCGACCGTTCCACACGCGACACAACGCGAGCCGGCCGAGGTACGGCGACGCGTCGAGGTTCGTCACCAGCGCCTGGAACGGGTGGCCCTCTTCGTACTCGGGCGCCGGGATGTGCTCGAGGATGAGCTCGCACAACGGCTTCAGATCGCTACCCTCGACCTCGGGATCGAGCGACGCCCAACCGGCACGCGCGTTCGCGTAGACGATCGGGAACTCGATGTGGTGCTCCTCCGCGCCCAGGTCGATGAAGAGCTCGTACACCTCGTCGACGACTTCGGAGATGCGCGCGTCGGGACGGTCGACCTTGTTGACCACGAGGATCACCGGGAGGTGCGCCTCGAGCGTCTTGCGCAGCACGAAGCGCGTCTGCGGGAGCGGTCCTTCGCTGGCGTCGACGAGCAGCAGCACCCCGTCGACCATGGCCAGCGCCCGCTCGACCTCGCCACCGAAGTCGGCGTGTCCGGGAGTGTCGACGATGTTGAAGATCACGTCGCCGTAGCGAACTGCCGTGTTCTTCGCCAGGATCGTGATGCCCTTCTCACGCTCCAGGTCGTTCGAGTCCATCACCCGCTCGTTGACGTCCTGGTTGGCGCGGA
>CAZLEC010001144.1:0-1072 GCA_964558245.1 uncultured Burkholderiales bacterium
GGAGTCGAGGGTCGTTTGCTTCGTGACACTCCTGGCCACCCTGCGAGCTACGCACCTCTGCCCTGCCGTCGACGCCACTACCGGCCTCACCGCGCCGAACGAGCCTGATGAACGACACCCGTGAGCCGACTTGCACAGTCCGCCAGAACGACTTCCACGAGCTCAGCGATCACCTCCTCGAAGCCTCACGCTTCGACTCCCGAGACCCCCTTCAAGATCGACACAGATATGCCGGTTGCGCTAAACGCAACCAGCCGAGCTCCTCGCGGGTCGAAGCCGCACACGTAAAACTGAGGCGGTCTATGGAACCGAGGGGCCGCTGGCAACGTCAGACATCCGTGCGCTCGATTGTGACGGTCTTGATTGGTGCCGTGGCGGTCTGTGGCTGTACTCACGACCAACACCCAGCCGTGTCGATTCCGGCGCGCGGCATTTCGGCTATCCAACGCCGCGCGGACGTGGCCTGTAGGGGCGCGTATCCGAACGCGTGGGTGACCGGCTACCCAATGACCGTCGGCGCGATTCATGCGCTCTCCGGCTCGCCACGACCGTTTCCGGACGTGCTGCGCGGGCTGCCGGCGACCACAGCCGTGGCCTGGTGCTGGCGCAGGGTTGGTCGATACAGCTTTGTCGCCTACGTCGTCGGACCGCATAGTGAAATCGTGGATGTCGACGACCAGGCGCAGGCCGAACACCCGCCGACGGGCCCAATGCTTCCACCCGGTCAACACTTTCAAACCGACGACAACAAATAACGCTTGGTTTTCACCAGCTCAGCGTCGAGCGAGCGCGGCCGGGAAGATCGTGTGATTGACACATCAGCGTCAAACGTGACTTAGCGGAGCACTGCGCGCAATGTCTGCGCAAGATGTCTGCGCAGCGATCAAAATGAGGCAACCAAGTCGCGTTTCGCGTTCGGCGCGCGCCTTTGCTCGACATGAACGACAACAGCGCAGATGCCGGCGAACGCGACCACGCAACTACGACGGTCGTCGGGCCACTGCTCCTCACGGCGCTCCAGGCGGCAGAGATGCTCTCGGTCGGGCGAACGAGTGTCTACGAGCTCATCGCG
>CAZLEC010001145.1:0-1071 GCA_964558245.1 uncultured Burkholderiales bacterium
GACGGCAACACGCTCGAGGCGACGCAGATCATGTTGGAGTCGCGCGTCGTGACCGCCTTCCCGCTCAACGACCAGGAAATCCTCTGCCGTCACCTGCACAAGGAGGCGGCGGAGTGGGTCAACGAATACACGCGCGAGCGTGCGGAGGTGTCCCGATGACCGACGTGCTGCTTCCCGGCGCGTTCTCGGAGTTCGAGCCGTTCGCCGCCACGTGGTGCCTGCCGACCGAAGGGCAGCGTTACGCGCAGCGACTCGCCAGCTCGATGGACGACATGCAGGCGTTCTACGACGCGTTCTTCCCGCGCGCGGAAGAGGCGATCGCGTACTGCGAGAAGTTCCCGCTCGACGAGATGCCGGAAGATGCCGAACGCTTGCTCCAGCTGCTGTACTCGCTGGTGATGGTGTCGTTCCCGGTGGAAGCGTGGCGTCAGCCGAATGTGCCCGACTCGGGTGCGGCCTACCTCGACCTGTTGATCGAGCCCCGGCCGTGATCCAGGCGCAGATCCGGAGGCCCGGATGATCGAGCGAAGTCGCACGGGCGATCGAGGGCCGGAGGTCGTAGCCGCATGAGTATGACCACGATTCTGCGCGCCGACCGCTGGGTCGACGTCGACGCCGGCGAGCTGCGTGCTCCGGCCGTGGTCGTGGTGGAGGGCGAACGCATCGCCGCCGTGAACCCGGCCGAGCTGCCGACGACCGCGACCGAGATCGACCTGGGCGACATGACGTTGCTGCCCGGGCTGATGGACATGGAGCTCAACATGCTGCTGGGCGGTCCCAGCGGCGGGAACAAGCGCAGCGACGTGCAGGACGATCCCGCGTTCCGGACGCTGCGCGGCACGCTCGCATGCCGCACGACGCTCCTGGCCGGCTTCACGACTGCGCGCAATCTCGGTCTCTTCGTGAAGACCGGCGGCTACCTGCTCGATGTTGCGCTGGCGCGCGCCATCGACAACGGCTGGATCGACGGACCGCGCCTCGTGCCGGCCGGTCACGCGATCACGCCCACCGGTGGTCACCTCGACCCGACGATGTTCCAACGGCTCGGGCCCGACATCATGCCGCTCAGTG
>CAZLEC010001146.1:0-1071 GCA_964558245.1 uncultured Burkholderiales bacterium
GGTCGGTGCGATCGGCCGGCCCTTCCTCTCACTGGCGGGTTCGAACGCGGGGATCAGCCACCTCGCCGTGTGGTATCCCAGACAGAGCTTCACGCACCCGTTGCAGTTCCCGCCGACCATCCGATCGTTCGCGGTGTCGGTGACCGTCGCCGACGTCACGCTCTACAACTCGGATCAGGGCGTGTACTACCGCGAGGGAAGCACGTCGGACATCTCGACGCTCCAGGCGACGTGCCTCACCAACTGTCTCGTCGACGACAACGACATCGAGTACTCGTTCATCACGAACGTGACGGTCTCGAATCACATCTGGGAGTCGGCGCCGCCCTCGGTGAAGGGGAAGCCGACGACCGCCGAGGATCGCAGTGCACTCGACGAGTGGACCGCGCACCACCTCACGGCAATACACCTCTACCGCAATCACAACCTCACCGTCTACGGCGTGCACGTGGCCAACGCCCAGCACGGCATCGTGACGACACCGACGACGTGTGACCCGTCGTGCAGCACCTACGGCTCGTTCTCCAAGATCTCGGCCAGCCTCGACCGCGGCGGCAACCCGAAGGTCGCCGGCCCGGTGCCCGGAGTCAGCCGGATCATGGCCACCGACAAAGTCACGCAAGCTCGCGACATCAACTACCAGTTCGCACCCTCGCGGCTTCCCGCGCGCACCACTCCCGCCGACTTCTTCAACGTGCGCGCGGCGCCGTTCAACGCGCAGGCCGATGGGTTGACCGACGACACCGGGCCGATCCAGACCGCGTTGAACGTCGCGGCGAGTCATGGCGGCGGCACGGTGTACCTCCCGGCCGGGACCTATCTCGTGAGCTCGCACCTACTCGTTCCCTCGGGCGTCGAGCTACGCGGCGCGTTCGCGGCTCGCCACACCGCGGAAGTCGTCGACGGCACGACGCTGCTCGCCGTGGAGGGTCAGGGCACCCGCACCCCGAACAGCGACACGGCGTTCATCTCGCTCGCCGCCAACGCCGGCGTACGCGGGATCACGATCCGCTACCCGAACCAGGGGTTCGGCTCCAAGGGCTACCCCGTCGCCGCGTTCCCCATGCGCGG
>CAZLEC010001147.1:0-1064 GCA_964558245.1 uncultured Burkholderiales bacterium
ACGGGTTGGTGATGTCGACGAGGATCTTGCCGGCCAGCGCATCGCCGTAGTGCGCGACCACTTCAACCGCGCCGGCGTACAGGACGGCCACGATGACGATGTCACCCGCCGGCCTTGCGCCGAACGTGCCGACGGTGGCTCCGTTGCCGATCTGGTCGGCAAGCGCCTGAGCCTTGGCGGTGTTGCGGCTCATGAGCTCGATGGTGTGGCCGTGCTTCGTCGCCCGGGTGCCGATGGCGGTGGCCATGTTGCCCGAGCCGATGATGCTGAAGGTGGTCATGACGTGTGTTCCTTTGGTTGCGTGTGGATCGGCTCTGGGTCGAGTTCGGTTGCCGCTTCGGCCGGGGTCGGCAGCGACGCAGCGGCCGTGCACGTTGTCGAAGACGGCAGGTTTTTCGGCGATTTGGTTGACGTGTCTACCCTTGTTCGTCTTGGTTGAAACATCAACCATTAGTAGTCTTGGCGCGTGCCTTCGGAACCGAAATGGCTCGACGGGAATGAAGACCGCGCCTGGCGGACCTTCGTGCACGCGCACCACCAGCTCGAACTGCGCCTGCAGCGGCATCTGCTCCAAGATTCTGGACTGACTGGAACGGACTACGAAGTTCTGGCGGTCCTTTCGGAGCATCCCAAGGGGCGCATGCCGGCGGGGGAACTCTGCGCGCTGCTGCGCTGGGAGAAGAGTCGACTTTCCCACCAGGTTCGGCGCATGCAAACGCGCGGGCTCATCGTCCGCGAACCCAATCCCGCCGATGCCCGCAGCGTCATGATCCGCCTACTTCCCGCTGGACGGCGCACCATCGAGAGTGCGGCACCCGCGCATGTCGAGCACGTCCGCCAGCACTTCATCGAACTGTTCACCCGCGCCGAACTGAAAACCCTCACTGCCCTGAACGAACGAGTGATGCGCCACCTCGCCGAGCAACCCTTCGCGGGGGAATCCGGTCGCGACGAGCGCGGAGCATAAGGAGCACGACATGGAACAGGACTCGTGGAGCGTGTCGAACTGATGAACCCGATCATCCTGCTGATCACAGACACGAACGCGGACCTGTTGTCGGCCG
>CAZLEC010001148.1:0-1063 GCA_964558245.1 uncultured Burkholderiales bacterium
GCGGGCAGGATCAACAACGAGATCAGGTTCATCACCTTGATCAACGGGTTGAGCGCCGGGCCCGCCGTGTCCTTGAACGGGTCACCGATCGTGTCGCCGATCACCGCGGCGCGGTAGGCGTCACTGTTCTTCCCGCCGTAATGGCCGTCCTCGATGTACTTCTTCGCGTTGTCCCACGCACCACCGGCGTTCGACAGGAAGTTCGCCATGAGCTGGCCGGTGAGGATCACCGCCGCGAGGAACGCGCCCAGCGCCAGGTAGTTGATGCCGAAGCCGATGATCACCGGGGTGAGCACCGCGAGGAGCGCCGGGGTTGCGAGCTCCCGGAGCGACGCCGCGGTACAGATGTCGATGACCGGGCCGTAGTCGGGACGCTTCTCGCCCTTCATGATCAGACCGTCGGCGAACTGGCGCCGCACCTCCTGCACGACGACGTTCGCGGTGCGGCCCACGGCACGGATCGCCAGGGCCGAGAACAGGAACGCGACCGATCCGCCGATCAGCAGTCCGATGAACGTCTTCGGGTTGGCGACGTTGATCGAGGTGAGCGGGTTCGAGAACAGCGCGTCACCCTTGATGTTCAATCCGAGCTGGTTCTTGATCGTCTCGATGTACGACGAGAACAGCGCGACGGCCGCGATCACCGCGGAGCCGATCGCGAATCCCTTCGTGACCGCCTTCGTGGTGTTGCCGACCGCGTCGAGGCTCACCATGATCCGCTGGGGCTCGCCCTCGAACTCACCCGACATCTCGGCGATGCCCGCCGCGTTGTCGGCGACCGGACCGAACGTGTCCTCCGACACGACCACACCGGTTGTCGCGAGCATGCCCATGCCGGTGAGCGCAACGAGGTAGAGCGAGAACTGGATGTCGTGACCGCCGAGCGCGATCGCCACGGCGATGGCGCCCGCGATCGCGACGATCGCCCACACCGACGACTCGAGACCGCTGCTCATGCCGGCGAGCACCGCGGTGGCCGGACCACCCGTTGCCGCCGACTCCGCGATCTCCCGCACCGGCTTGGTCTCGGTGGAAGTGAAGTACTCGGTGATGCGGGACGCGA
>CAZLEC010001149.1:0-1062 GCA_964558245.1 uncultured Burkholderiales bacterium
GGCCGCGTCGCAACCCGAAGTTCCCGTCGCGATTGCCGAACCCGCGGTCGAGCCGATCGCCGCGTTCACCGAGCCCGAACCCGCGCTCGACGACTCCGAGATCGTCACCGACGTCGAGACCGAAGCTCGAAGTGCCGAGCGCGTGGCAGAGCCGCAGGCCGTTGCCGAGGCGACGGAGCGCGCGGCCGAGCCGCAGCAGCACACCAACGGCCGGAAGCGGTTCCGCGCCACGCGACTCACGAGTCGCCGCGAGAAGGACATCCTCGGTGTGCGCACCGCGGCCGCGACCGACGTCGAGTTCGAACCGGCGCCCGAAGTCGACGACGCGGTAGCGGCAGCTGAACCCGCGCCGAGCGCCGTGGTCGAACCGGAAGTCGAAGCCGGTCCGAGCTCCGAGCCGTTCGACTGGGCCACCGACCCCCTCCTCCAGACCGAGATCGATCCGTCACCCGTCGTGTCGTACGGCCGCTGGCGCTTCAAGTCGACGAAGCCGGCTCCGGGCGACACCGACACGGCATTCGAGCCGGTCGACGCCGAGCAAGCGCCGGCCGCCAGCGCGCCGTCCGACGTCGAGGCCGCGAGCGAGCCGACTGCAGATGGCGAACCGACGTCGAGCACTCCGTCCGGCCGTTGGCGCTTCCGTGCGACGAAGACCGCGCGTGTCGACGCGACTCTCTCGCCCGCTCGGGCCCGAGCCGAAGCCGAAGCCGAAGCCGAAGCCGAAGCCGCCAAGGTCGCGGAACCGGCCGCCGATCCCGAACCGTTCGAAGTCGTAGCCGAGACGACCGCGGTCGCAGAACCGGAACCGATCACCGAACCCGAACCGATCGAAATCGCCACCGAGACGGCCGCGGTCGCCGAACCCGAACCGACCGAGCTCGCAACCGAGACACCCGAACCGATCACCGAACCCGAACCGATCGAAGTCGCCACGGAGACGGCCGCGGTTGTCGAACCGGAACCGATCGAAGTCGCCACGGAGACGGCCGAACCGATCACCGAACCCGCACAACCAACCGTCGCGGTCATCGAACCCGAACCGATCGAACTCGCAACCGAGAC
>CAZLEC010001150.1:0-1054 GCA_964558245.1 uncultured Burkholderiales bacterium
TGTTCGAGGCCCAGTACAACGAGCTCGCCCTTGCCGTGGACCTGATCGCGGAGCGCATCCGCGCGCTCGGTGAGGCTGCGCCGGGCAGCTATCACGAGTTCAGCGAGCTGTCCTCCATCGCCGAGGACACCGACACACCCGACGCGACCGAGATGACCCGCCGCCTCGTCGAAGGCCAAGAAGCCGTCGCCCGCACCGCCCGATCGGTGTTCCCAATCGCGGAGAAGGCCGGCGACCAGCCCACCGCCGACTTGTTGACACAACGCATGCAAGTCCACGAGAAGACCGCATGGATGCTCCGGAGCCTGCTCGCTTAGACGTTGGGCCGCCGGCGAACGACGCCGTCATGAACCCGCGTATCGAGGACGCCGCGGGAGCGGCGTCGTGTTGATGGTCACACACCGCCCCGGCACAGATCGCTACGAGCGCCGCGCCCGGTGCCATCCTTTTGGAACCGACCGCGAATGGGGTCCCGGCCGCATGCGAGAGTCATCGCAACCGTGCCCGTTCATCACACGGTGTTCGCTTCGTCGCTCGCCACGGCAATGGGCTCGACCCGTTCGCTGTCTCGTTGTCCGGCGGAATCTCACGACGAGGCCTCGAACTCCGGAAAGGGTGCCGGCGCCGTTCGCGCTCGGAGGGTCGACGATGGCTCGGGGGGACCCTGATCGCTGCGAGTGCGACCATTGCGGCACCGTGCTCGACATTCCGCTTTACACGCGGCCCGGTTGCAACCACGATCAATCAGCTGGCGGTACGGTGCGCACGATCAGCGTCGGTGGCCGGGAAGTGCACCGTTGCGAGATCGATCCGATGCACCGGTAGCCCGCTTGCTGAGGTCGCCTCGGCAGCGGGAGCTATACCAGTGCCGATACGAGTACCGGTACGAGGATCGTCTACGAGTACCTGTACCAGTTCAGACCCGGAACGGCGCGGCAGCAATGACCCCTACGGCTTCGGCGTTGAAAACACAGACCGCCCCGCCTTCCTCAGCGTCGGCAGCGCGTCGGGCGATTGGTACCTTCTGGCGGTGTCCCAAAAGGATGCGGAAGGG
>CAZLEC010001151.1:0-1053 GCA_964558245.1 uncultured Burkholderiales bacterium
ACGCCGACGGCTCGTTGCCCTCGGCGACGGCTTCGAGGAACTTCGCGGGCGTGAGCACGCGCAGGCCGAGCGTCGCCGCGAGCGGCACCGCGATGCTCTCCGACGCGCCGATCGGCGTGCCGGCGTATCGCCGCTGGATCGTCGCGATCAGCGCGTTGTACTGCGCCAGCGCGGTCTCGTCGAAATATCGCTGGTTGCGCTCGTACGCGTCGCGGTGCGCGGGGTCGGCGGCCTCGAGGTCGGCTGCGACGCGCGCACTGACCCGTTCGACGGCCGCGCGCGAGTACCACTGGTGCGGGTTGCCGCCGGCAGCCACACCGAGGAGCTTCCCGACGTCGAGCACGACCTGGCTCGACGACGCGTCGGCGTCCACGAGCTCTTTCATCCACGGGTCGTAGCCGATGCCGTTCTCGATCACGATGCGCGCGCCCGCGACGCTGCGCGCGTCGTCGGGGGTCGGCTCGTAGTCGTGCGGATCGGCCCCCGGCTTGCTGATGATGCTCGTGACGACGGCGTCGGCGCCCGCGATCTGGCGCGCGATGCTCCCCCAGAAGTTCTCGGCGACGACCACCCGGATGCGCCCGTCGCCCGCGGTCGGGGTCGAGCCCGACGAGCACGCGGCGAGCACCACCGCGGCGAGCACCACGATCGCCAGCGCGGCGTCGGCGCTTTTGAGGATGGTTCTCATCTTCGCAAGCTAGGACCGCGGCACTGCCAAGTCAAGAACGGGAACCATGCTCATTTCGGCCGAGTATGATGGGAAGATGCCGCCCGACCTCCACGAGGATGTCGCCGCGCGCCTCGCCGGTCACGACGGTCGCTACACCGGTTCCCGGCGCGATCTCATCCAGGCACTGGCCGAGGCCGGGCGCCCGCTCACCGTCGACGAGATCGTCGAGCGATCCACCCGGCAGCGGCCCAGCAGCGTCTACCGCAACCTGGCGGTGTTCGAGTCCGAAGGCGTGGTCCGGCGCCTCGCCGGGGTCGGCGACCTCGCCCGGTTCGAGCTCACCGAGGCGCTCGTCGGGCACCATCACCACCTCGCGTGCCGGG
>CAZLEC010001152.1:0-1050 GCA_964558245.1 uncultured Burkholderiales bacterium
CCGCCGACGATGCTCCAGAAGCTCGTCGTGCTCGTGGTCCCGGTGATAGTCACGTGGTGGCCGGTGAGCTCGTCGACGAGCGCGTCGTCTTTCAACGCGGAAGGGATCCGCGACTGGTAGTGCTTCTTGTTCGTGAGGAGGCCGGTGACCTTGCCGGACGGATCGATGGTCGCGGTCTTCACGTCGCCGGCATCCACCTTGGTCTTCCAGCCGGTGTAGGTCAGCGACGTCGTGGGCGTGCTCGAGCTCGGCGTGAACAGCAGCAGCAAGGTGAGGAGCAGGCCGATGACCCACAGCGTGTGCAGCCAGCGCGGTGCCGGCTTCTTCGTGGGGGCGGGCTGGGGCGGGTCGTTCGGCGGCCCCGACTTCGCCGGGCTCGAGCGGTGGATGTGCGACGGCTGCATGGTGATAGCGGGCAGTTTGCTGGCGATCGCGGCGGGATCAAAATCCGTGGGGCGTCAGCCCTGCGGATGCAGCGACGTGAGCTGGAAGTTGCCCTGCTCCGTGTAGGTCGAGGCGCCCACGATCGTGTCGGTCCGGATCCGCACGTTCCGAACGTTGCGGAGCGGGAGGCCGTTCTGTTTCGAGAACCACAAGTCGGCCTTCTGAGTACCAGTTTGGCTGCCGGTGAGCGTTCGCACCTGGCGGAAGTGATACGCGGGGACGCGCTCGGAGCCGACGGTCACGGTGTCGTCACCCACGAAGGTGTACGGACCGGAGGTCACCGCGCCACCCTTCGTGCCCGAGCTCGTACCCGCGCACGACTGCTTCCACTCGTCGCCGGGGTGCATTCCCTTCCGGATCGCGACCGAGGGTGGATCGCACGTGAACTTCGACGTGCTGTCGTATTTCGTGAACACGAAATCCCAGCGCTCGAACGTCTGCCCGCCGAGCTCGTCCAGCCCGCCGTTGCGCGGGCAGTAGACCCACGTTTGCCAGTGATGGGTGTTGTAGTCGAGACGGAAGGTCCAGCAGCCGTCGCTGCGGTACGTCACGGTCGCCGGCATGCTCGCGCCCTGGTGCTGGGTCTTGGGCGGCAGCGAGAGGTGC
>CAZLEC010001153.1:0-1045 GCA_964558245.1 uncultured Burkholderiales bacterium
TGGTGGTGACGCGTGAGCGCGACTGATGTGACGTACTCGACCGTGCAGGTGGGCGACGAGCGCACCGAGGAGTTCCCGGCGCTGACGCGCACGATGTTCGTCCGCTACGCCGGCGCGTCGGGCGACTTCAACCCCATGCACCACGACGACACGATCGCGGCCCAGGTCGGGAATCCGTCGGTGTTCGGACACGGCATGTTGTCGATGGGGCTCGCGGCGCGGGTCGTCAAGGACTGGTTCGGGCCCGAGGCGATCCGCCGGCTCCAGGTTCGTTTCGCGAAGCAGGTCTGGCCCGGCGACGTGCTCACGTGCACGGTGGTCGTCACGGGCAAGCGCGAAGAGAACGGCGAGCACCTCGTGGACGTCGACCTCACCGTCGCCAACCAGGACGGCGTGCAGTCGGTTGCCGGATCGGCCACGGCCGCGGTGGGGGGCTGACCGTGGGCCTGCTCGACGGGCGCGTCGCGATCGTCACCGGCGCCGGGCGCGGCATCGGGCGCGAGTTCGCGCTCTGCTTCGGGCGCGAGGGCGCCAAGGTCGTGGTCAACGACGTCGGCGTCTCGCTCGACGGGCGCGGCACCGAGGAGGACCCGGCCGCGCAGGTGTGCAAGGAGATCGAGGCGCTCGGTGGCGAGGCGGTGCCCAACTACGACTCCGTCAGCGACTTCGACGCCGCCGCGCGCATCGTGCAGACCGCCGTCGACGCGTTCGGCACCGTCGACATACTCGTCAACAACGCCGGCATCGTGCGCGACCGCTCACTGCTGAAGATGGACGAGTCCGACTTCGACGCGGTGATCGGTGTGCACCTCAAGGGCACGTTCAACTGCACGCGTCACGCGGCGCCGGTGATGAAGGACAAGGGCTACGGCCGAATCGTCAACATCACGTCGTCGGCGGGCCTGCGGGGCAACTTCGGCCAGACCAACTACGGCGCGGCGAAGGCCGGGATCATGGGCATGACGTTCGTGTGGTCGCTCGAGCTCGGCAAGTACGGCATCACGGTGAACGCGATCGCGCCCTCGGGTGCGACGCGCATGACGGC
>CAZLEC010001154.1:0-1043 GCA_964558245.1 uncultured Burkholderiales bacterium
CGAAGTCGTTGCCGACCGCGTCGATGCCGCGCAGCACTTCGGGACCGTTGCCGATGAGCTGCGCGGCGCGCACGGGTCGGGTGATCTCGCCGTGCTCGATGAGATACGCCTCCGTCACGCCGAACACGAAGTCGCCGGAGGCCGGGTTGACCTGACCTCCACCGAGCTGAACGCAATAGAGCCCGAACTCGACGCCGCGCACGATGTCGTCGGGATCCGTCTCGCCCTCGAGCAAAAAGGTGTTCGTCATGCGCGGCATGGGCAGGTGCCGGTACGTCTCACGCCGGCCGTTGCCACTCACGGCGTGGCCCTCCTTGCGCGAGCGCACGTGATCCCACATGAACTCCGTGAGCACGCCGTTCTCGATGAGCACGTTGCGCTGCGCGGGATGGCCCTCGTCGTCGATCGCGAGCGTGCCCCACTCACGGCCGTACGTTCCGTCGTCGACCAGGGTCACCAACGGCGACGCCACCAGCTCGCCCAGACTGCCCGAGAAGACCGACGCGTCCTTGTAGATGTGGTCGGCTTCGAGACCGTGACCGCACGCTTCGTGGAACAGCACGCCACCGGCGCCCCGACGCAACACGACCGGGATCCGGCCGCTCGGAGCCGGCACCGCGTCGAGCAGGCTCAGCGCGCGGGTCGCCGCGGTGCGGCCGACCTCCTCCGGATGCACGGAGTCGAAGAGCTCGAATCCCATCGTGCGGCCGGGCGCTTCGTATCCGGTCTGCATGCCGGTGTCGCCCGTCGCGACGCACTGCACCGCCACGCGCGTCCGCACCTGATCGTCGTCGGCGAGCAAACCGTCGGAATTGGCCACGACGATGCGCCGATGCGCGTCGGCGTACGAGGCGGTGACCGACGTGATCGCGCTGCCCTGCTGCCTCGCGGCCGCGTCGGCGCTGCGCAGCAGCTCGACCTTCCGCGACTTCTCGACCGTCTCCGGAACGACCACGTCGGCACGCAGCGGGTGCGGAGTCGTTGCGCTCAGTGCGACCACGCGAGTCCCTCCACCGCCGCCCCGCGCTGCGGCCGCGGCCGCG
>CAZLEC010001155.1:0-1040 GCA_964558245.1 uncultured Burkholderiales bacterium
CGACGGCCGGCTCGCGTTGCGCAGCGCGCGGTCGCGCCGCGTGACCGACAGCGACGCGGTGTTCCTGAACGCACGCGGTGGCCGGATCAGCCGCCAGGCGTGCTGGTCGATCGTGCGCAGCGCCGGGGCGCGGGTCGGGCTCGAGGGCCACCTCTCGCCGCACGTGCTGCGGCACTCGTGCGCGACCCACATGCTCGACCGCGGCGCTGACCTGCGAGTTGTGCAGGAGTTGCTCGGCCACGCAAGCATCTCGACCACGCAGGTGTACACGAAGGTGTCGCCCGAGCGGCTGCGCGCCGTCTACGACGCCGCTCATCCGCGGGCCCGGGCGCCCATCCGGGGCTGACGGCTGGCGGATCGCCCCTCCCGGTGTCGCCGGCCGGGGGTACCATCGCTCCATGGCAGAAGCGACCGCCGCAGATCAACGCGCGGTGCTCACGGCCGAGCGTGAACGCGTCACCAATGAGCTCGTGGCGATGGGTGTCGACCGCGCGAGCTACGACGACGGGTTCGCCGACTCCGGTCAGGTCACGGCCGAGCGCGGCGAGGTCGACGCGCTCGTCGGATCGTTGCGCGACACACTGAGCGACATCGACGAGGCCTTGAGCAAGCTCGACAAGGGCACCTACGGCATTTGCGAGGAGTGCGGACGGCCGATCGGCGAGGCGCGGCTCGAAGCCATGCCGACCGCCCGGCTCTGCATCGCGGACGCGTCCGCACGTCGCTGACGCTCGCCGCAGCCGATGCATTTCGATCAGCTCACGGTCATCTACTTCTTCGCGGTCGTCGTCGCGATCATCCTGCACGAGATCTCGCACGGCGTGGTCGCGTGGTGGTTCGGTGACGACACTGCGCGTCGCGCGGGCCGGCTCACGCTCAATCCCGTCCCGCACATCGATCCGTTCGGCTCGATCATCATGCCGGCCCTGGGCGCGCTGAGCGGTATCCCGGTGTTCGGTTGGGCCAAGCCCGTGCCGGTCAACCCCAACCAGATGCGCAACCCCCGGCGCGACATGCTGATCGTGGCGCTCGCCGGGCCG
>CAZLEC010001156.1:0-1030 GCA_964558245.1 uncultured Burkholderiales bacterium
GATCGGGCATCGATCCCCACTGCGGCTCGGCGCTGATCCCGAACTCCTAGCGCACGGTCTCGACCAGCTCGCTCAACGTCGTCTGAGCTCCCGTACCGACGTTGAACACCGGCCCGGGATCGTCGACGACGGTCTTCGCGGCCAGGATGAACGCTTCGACGGCATCGTCGATGTACACGTAGTCACGCGCGATGTTGGGCGACACGAGGGGTGGGAGCTCGCCGCGGAGCGCGCACATCAACAGCGTCGGCAGCAGGCGCGTCGGCTCTTCCCAGGGCCCGAAGACCGAGTAGAGCCGAAGGGTGGCCAGGCGCCGCTGCCGGCTGTTGGCGACGAACCGGCAGTAGAGCGTCGCGGCCGCCTTCGTCGCGGCGTAGTGACTGTTCGGCTCGGGCAACTCGGACTCGAGCGGTGCGTGGTCCTTGTAGCCGTACTCCGACGACGAGCCCGCGCTCACGAACGCGTCGAACCCGGTCTCGAGGCACGCTTCGACCAGGTTCACCGTGCCGTTGTAATTCGTCGAGACGATCGTCTGTACGTCGCGCTGCGAGGAGTACGCGCCGTAGGTCGCGAGATGGAAGACCCAGTTGGGGTCGATGTCGCGCACGATGGCGTCGAGGCGCTCGCGTTCCTGCAGGGCGACCTCGTGGAGGTGCACGTGGTCTGCGATCGCGTCGAGGCGCCAGCGAGCCTCGGCCGGACGCAGCAGCAGGTGGAGCTCGTGCCCGTCTCGCAACAGCCGGCGCGCCAGGTTCGCACCGATGAACCCTGAAGCCCCGGTCAGAATGACGCGCTTGGGGATCTCAGCCACCGTCCGTTGCTCCCCCGGGCATCTTCAGGCGTCCCGGCGCGGTGGCCGGCCGATTGTCAGCGGGACAAGGACCGATGCTGTTCAAGGACGCCATGTACCCGCCCGTGGGCAGCATGCAGGGGATCATACTGGTCGAAACGGCCCAAAGCCAGGGTCACGGGGGCGTCAAGTCGTCGCTGTGGGCAGGCTCATTGAGGATGCTCTCCACGATGAATGCCG
>CAZLEC010001157.1:0-1030 GCA_964558245.1 uncultured Burkholderiales bacterium
TCAGCGCGCTCGGAGGGAGTCGAACCCCCAACCTTCTGGTCCGTAGCCAGATGCTCTATCCATTGAGCTACGAGCGCTCGATTGCGCCCGGCATCCTACCGATTGAGCTGCCGCCCGGGTCGGCCCGAACGCGACCGTGCTCCGACCCAGGGGCCGGAGCACGGTGCGTCTCGGGTATTCGTTCGGCTTACGCCTTGACGGCTGCCGAGTGCGATGCCTTGCCCGTACCGCGGCTGTTCGTCGCGGTAACCGAGCAGGTATAACTCTTGCCCGCAGTGAGGCCCTTGACGACAAGCGGGCTCGATTTGCCCGATGCCGACTTGGAACCGCACGTCGCTGTGAACTTGCTGATCGCAGCACCGTTGCCGCTGCCGGCCTTGAACGCAATCTTGAGTGCGCCCTTACCCACACGGGTGGCCTTGACGCTCGATGCCGCGGCAGGAGTTCCGATCGTCACCGAGACGCCGGCCGAGGCCGGACCTGCGCCCGAACCCGTGACCGCCGCGACGGTGAACGTGACGGTGGAGCCGAACGCGAACGGCCCCTTGACCAGCGTGGTCGTTCCGTGGCCCGTGACCAGCACTGCCGAGCCGCTCGAGGGGGTGATCAAGTACCCCACCAGACAACCGGCTGGATCCGGAGTCACCGGAGCCCAGCTCACGACCGCACCGGGGAAAGCCTGCGCCGCAGCCGACACCTGCGTCGGTGCGGTGGCCGTGCCCGTGCAACCTGGTCCGGACACCCCGACAATCGCCGTCCCCGCGGTCGCGGAGGCCGCGCTCGTCGACGACGCAGGCGCCGGCCACTTCTCGGTGACCGAACACGTGATCGCGTCGGTGGGCACGTTCGTGAAGCCGCCGACGACGATCGGGCTCGTGGCGCCCGTCGCCGAGTGCGTACCGCCGGACGTCGAGGTACAGGTGGCGGTGAAGGTCGCGCCTGCTGCACCGTCCCCCGTGAACCCGACGTTGACGGAGGTCGGACCTGCCGGCGAATCGTTGACGCCTGTGGGCGCGGGCGGCAGCAAGTA
>CAZLEC010001158.1:0-1029 GCA_964558245.1 uncultured Burkholderiales bacterium
AAGGCGACTGATGGTGACGCTGGGCAAGCCGCAACGGCAGCATCGCATCCTGCGGGTCCTCGAGGACCAGCCGGTCTCGAGCCAGGCGCAACTCGTCCAGTTGCTCGAGGCGGAGGGCGTGGTCGCGACCCAGGCGACGGTGAGCCGCGACCTCGAGGAGCTCGGCGCGGTGAAAGTGCGCATCCCCGGCGGTGCCATGGCGTACGCGATCCCCGAGGGGAACCGCGAACGCGCGCCGTCGGACGATCACCTGAAGCGGCTCCTCGGCGAGTTCGTCGTGGAGGTAGCGTTCAGCAGCAACCTCGTCGTGTTGCGCACGCCGCCGGGCAGCGCACACGTGGTGGCTTCTGCGATCGACCGGTCGTCGATGCCCGACACGCTCGGGACCGTGGCCGGCGACGACACGGTGCTGGTCGTGTGCACCGAGGCGGTTGGCGGAAGCGAAGTCGCGGCGCGTTTCGCCGCGTTGGCCGGACTCTGAGAGGAATTCAGTGGCGAAACGAGTGGTACTGGCCTATTCGGGCGGGCTCGACACGTCTGTGGCCGTGCGCTGGATCCGCGAGGAATGGGGCTACGAGGTCATCGCCTGCGCGGTCGACGTGGGGCAGTTGAAGCCCGGCGAGGACGACGTCATCCGCGAGCGGGCGCGGGCAGCGGGCGCGGTCGAGGTCGAGGTGATCGACGCGCGCGCCCAGTTCGCATCCGAGACCCTCGTGCCCGCGCTCCAGGCCAACGCGATGTACGAAGGCAAGTACCCGCTCGTCTCGGCACTCTCCCGTCCGGTGATCGTCGAGCACCTCGTTGCGTCCGCCCGCCGGCACCACGCCGACGCGGTGGGTCACGGCTGCACGGGCAAGGGCAACGACCAGGTCCGGTTCGAGGTCTCGTCGCGCATCCTCGCGCCCGACCTCGACGTGCTCGCCCCGGTGCGGGTCTGGGGCCTCACGCGCGCCGACTGCATCGATCTCGCCGCGAAGTGGGACATCCCGATCGAGGCCACGAAGGAGAAGCTGTACTCGATCGACGAGA
>CAZLEC010001159.1:0-1029 GCA_964558245.1 uncultured Burkholderiales bacterium
TCGTGACGCCAGGCGCCGCCTGTCCGGCGAGCACGGAGAACCTGTGATTGGTTCTCGCCTCGGCGTCGACAACTACTAGCGGGTAGTCCGGCAGTCCGGTGAACTCGGTCGAACGCGGGATCTGTACCGGAGGACGAAAACACACCGTGTTACTGCCGATGTTTACGCCATCGCCCGCAGTGCCAAGGACACTCAGTGGTGGGACAAAGTGAAACTCTCGACAGGTGCCGGATGAATCGGCACTGGTGAAGAAGTACCAGCCAATCCCGGTTGACACGCCGTGTGCGACCAAGTGTTCACCGGGACTGAGTGCGAAATTAGACGGCACAGGCGTCTTGGTGGTCGTCTCGGAAGCGGTCGTGGTCGAGGTCGTACTGCGCGCTGGTGGCGAACTAACAGTGGAGGTCCCACTCGTACACGCGCCCATCAGGAGCGCCACAGACAAACAACATGCGAGGGCGAC
This sequence comes from uncultured Burkholderiales bacterium, assembly GCA_964558245.1. Taxonomy (GTDB): domain Bacteria; phylum Actinomycetota; class Acidimicrobiia; order IMCC26256; family PALSA-610; genus JBBQER01. The sequence goes on from CAZLEC010001159.1 coordinate 464, forward strand.
ACCAAGCCTGCTCACGCCTTCCGTCACCCAACCATCTTGTGCTCGGCTCGTATCGGACCGCAATGCCACCCTCGTTACCCCGGGCCGCAGGACCGCCGGGCTGTCGCGCCTCGCCCACGCCGAAGCTCCGCGCCGGCTCGACACACATGAGCCGGGAGAGTTCGTTCGGGTCGAGATTCGGGCCGCGCAGCCCCAGCGTCAGGCGGAGATTCGTCACACCTCCACATTGCCCGGTCTGCAGCGTTCGCGCACGCCGCTGAAGCGCCCCGAGTGCGCTCTCTCCTGAGAGTCGCCAGAATCCATCGGCTACCAGCCGATGTCGACGCCGTGATCGTCGGCGACCGACTGCCCCTGTTCGAGTCTGCGGTCTCTGGCGAGGTATTTGCTCGTGCTCTGTTCGAACATCCAGCTGACGTCGGGTCTGGGACGAACGGGTTCGGGGATGTAGGGCTCGGATTTTCCGGGGATGACGGTGTAGAGCTTGTTTTCGTGCCGGCCGCGTGAGAGCGCCGTGTAGGCGGCTTCGCGGTGGAGGAGCTCGTCGCCGAGCACGAAGGCGCGGTCGC
>CAZLEC010001160.1:0-1024 GCA_964558245.1 uncultured Burkholderiales bacterium
CTCGACGTGAAGATCAAGATCGAGCGCCCCGACGCCGAGAGCGCCACCAAGATCTTCCACCAGTACCTCACGCCGAACCTGCCGATCGCCGAATCGGAGCTGAAGCGATCGAGCGGCGACCCGGCCCAGGCCGCGACCCGCATGATCGCGACCGCGGTCGAGCACATGTACGCCACCGGCGACGAGAACAAGTTCCTCGAGGTGACCTACCAGAACGGCGACAAGGAGCTCCTGTACTTCAAGGACTTCTCGTCGGGCGCCATGATCGAGAACATCGTGCGGCGCGCGAAGAAGCTGTCGATCAAGCGCACGATCGCCGGCGGCGAGCGCGGCATCGTCTCCGACGACATGCTCGACTCGATCAAGCAGGAGTTCCGCGAGCACGAGGACCTTCCGAACACCACCAACCCCGACGACTGGGCGAAGATCTCGGGCAAGAAGGGTGAACGGATCGTGTACGTGCGCACGATCGTGAACGAGGGCGAGGCGCAAGGTGGTCGTCAGATCGAACGGGTGACCACCGGCCAGTACCTCTAGCGGTCACCCGGGTATCTCGCCGCAAGGGCGGCGCGATGCGTCGGTAGACTGCCCGGGTGGCCGTACCGAAGATCGTCGGCATCGAGACGGAATACGGCGTCGCGCTGCGCGGCGCCCCCGACCCGAACCCGGTCATCGCGTCGAGCCTGCTGATCAACGGGTACGTCGAGCAACACCGTGTCGGCTGGGACTTCGAAGACGAGTCTCCCGGCCGCGACGCGCGTGGCTTCGCCCGAGACGGCTCCCAACCGCCCGAGGTCGAGACCCACCTCGTGAACGCGGTCCTCACCAACGGCGCGCGCTACTACGTCGACCACGCGCATCCCGAGTACTCCACGCCCGAGTGCAGCGACCCGATGCAAGCGGTGCTGTTCGACAAGGCGGGGGAGCGGATCCTCGCCCGCTCGATGGACGCGGCGCGCCAGCTGTTGCCGTCGGGTCAAGAGATCGTCGTCTACAAGAACAACAGCGACGGCAAGGGCAACTC
>CAZLEC010001161.1:0-1023 GCA_964558245.1 uncultured Burkholderiales bacterium
GTCGGTGTGCAGGGTGGTCGTGTTGCGCTGATAGCGGATCGCACCGAGGATCGATCGCTCGGCGGGGGTCGCGTCGGCGAGCATCCGCAACGCTTGATCGCTGTGCGTCGCGACCACCACCCGATCAAATCGTTCGGGACCTCGTTCGGTGAGCAGCTCGACGAGCGCGCGGCCGTGGCCGCCGTTCGCAGTGACGATCTTGTGTACCGGGGACGCGAGCCTGACGCGGCCGGCCAAGCGAACGGTCAGCGCGTCGACGTAGGTGCGCGAACCGCCGGTGATCGTTCGCCAACGGGGCCGGCCGATCGTGTCCAGCATTCCGTGATTGTGCAAGAACCGTGCGTAGGCAAGCGCCGGGAAGTCGTTGAAGGTTTCGGGATCGGCCGACCACAGCGCCGCGCCGAGCGGAACGATGAACTGGCGGAGGAAGTCATGCGAGTAGCGGCCGCGCCTCACGAACGCTGCGACGGTCTCGTCGCGGCCTTGGGTGGCCGTCTCGGCGAGCTCGCGCGCGGCACGGTTGAAGCGGATGATGTCGGCGAGCAGACGTACAAACGACGGGTTCACCAGATTGCGCCGTTGCGCGAAGATCGTATTGAGGTTCGACGTTCGAAACTCGAGCCCCGACGAACGGTCGGTCACACCGAAGCTCATGTCGGTGGGCTGGGTCGCGACATCGAGCTCGCGCAGAAGCGCGCAGAACCCGGGATAGTTGCGTTCGTTGTAGACGATGAAGCCGGTGTCGACCGCGTGGTCGCGCCCGTCAACCGTGACGTCGACGGTATTCGCGTGACCGCCGGCACGGGAATCTGCTTCGAAAACAGTGACGTCGTGGTCGGGACGCAGGAGGTGGGCGGCAACGAGGCCCGACACTCCGCTCCCCACAATTGCGATCTTCACGGCGCGTCCCCGAAGTCGGCGCCGACGCGCGCGTGGCCCGCGCACCAGTCCCAGAGTTCGCTCGCGGCCTGCGGGGTCGTTCGCGTCCAGGGCAGCGGGTTCGTGAGGCGGCGGACCCGGTCG
>CAZLEC010001162.1:0-1017 GCA_964558245.1 uncultured Burkholderiales bacterium
AGATCGAGGACAAGACCGTGATCTACGCGATGGACGTGATCATGGGCAACCTCCGGTTCGGCCGGCCCGCCGACTTCGTCGAGGTCGAACCGGCCGCGAGCGCAGTCGACGTGATGAAGGAGTACGAGGGGCGGCCGCGCGCGCTGCACCCCGCGGTCTGGACCCGGAGCACGGGTCAGAAGGTGTTGCACGTCTCGGGCTGGATGGCGCAAGGCATCGAAGGTCACGAGGATCGCGACGGCGACGCGCTCCTCGCGGCCGTGTGCGACGAGATCGTTGACGCCGCCCAAGACCTCAGCTACTTCCACCACTGGCAGCCGACCGACATGCTCATCTGGGACAACTGGCGGCTGCTCCACTCGGTGTCGGGGATGCCTCCCGAGACGGCTCGGGCCATGCACCGAACGACCATCGCCGGCGACTACGGCCTCGGCCGGTTCGAAGGCGCGGAGCCCGGTCGTTCGTAGCGCCCACGACGCTCGCGGCGCGAGCGCGCCCGAGAGTTATGGGCGGTATGAGTCGTGGTGGCGACGGAAATTCTCCAGTACCGTCGTGTCTGAGCGCACGCTGTGCGCTCAGACACTGGCCCCGTCGAGCGGCCACGTGGCTCCTTGCGTCTCGACCTCAGAGGAGCCTGCGTGTCGTTGTCGCTGGAAAAGCACAGTTCTGCCGACAACGCGCCGGCAATCGCCGGGTCGAGCGCGACGATCACGACCTCGCAGCTCATCCGTTTGGCGGGTTTGTCAGCTCTGCTCGCGGGGACCTGTTACGTGCTCGTCGGGATATTCCATCCGCCGAACATCCCTTCGTCGGTCACCAGCACCCGCTGGGAAATCGTTCACGTTCTCGCCTGCGCCATGTGCTTCTTCGGTGTGCTCGGCCTGGCGGGGCTCTACGCCCGGCAAGCGACAAAGTCGGGTTGGCTCGGTCTGATCGGCTTCGTCGTATTCAGTCTCTGGCTGGTGCTCATCATGGGCTTCAGCTTCGTCGAAGCCTTCATCTTGCCGAAGATCGCGA
>CAZLEC010001163.1:0-1014 GCA_964558245.1 uncultured Burkholderiales bacterium
ACTACTGGGCCCGCACCGATCTCGTGCGCCCGTCGGTGTGCGACGCGAACGGCAGCGGCACGCAACGCCTCTACTCGTACCGCGACCTCGTCGAGTTGAAAGTGATCAAGCGCCTCCTCGACGCCGACATCTCGTTGCAGGCCGCGCGCAAAGCGATCGAGTACCTCCGCGAGCAACTCGGCGCCGATCTCGCGTCCGCGCATCTCGTGCTCGACGGCGGTCACACCGTGCTCGTGCAAACGGGTGATCAGATCGTCGACCTCCTCCGCAACGGCCAGGGCGTGCTGAACATCGTCTCGCTCGGGCCGGTCGTGAACGATCTCGCGACGGACCTGCACGACGTCGAGCCCGACGAGCGCGTGCGGCTCGCCGAACCCGGCGTCCCCCACGTCGCCGCGAGGTAGGGGAGCGGGCCATCGACCTCGCGGCGCTCCCTCACGAGTCTGCGCGCTTCGCGCACAACTCCGAGCGCCAATTCGCGAAGCTGCTCGACTTCTACAACATCGCGTGGGAGTACGAGCCGCGCACCTTCACGCTCGAATGGGATCGTGACGGCCGACCGGCCCAAGCCTTCGCGCCCGATTTCTATTTGCCGGCGTACGACCTCTACATCGAGATCACGACGCTCAACCAGAAGCTGGTCACGAAGAAGAACCGCAAGGCGCGGCGCCTGCGCGAGCAATATCCCGAAGTGCAGATCCGCGTGCTCTACCAGCGCGACTATCTCCACCTGCTCGTGAAGTACGGGCTCGAGCCGCCTTCGCAGCTCGTCGCCGCCGACGAGCACGCCGACGCATTGCCCCGGCTCGACCTGCTCGGTGCGTCGCGCTCGCGGCGAGGGGTCGGCCCGGACTCCGAGATGGAGACCGCGTGACCGACCCCGACGCCGGCTCGTCCGAGCCGCCGCTGCGATACAGCCCGCTCGACGCGCAACACCGCAAGCTCGGCGCCAAGATGGTCCCGTTCGGCGGCTGGGACATGCCGCTCCAGTACACCGGCGTGCTCGACGAGCAT
>CAZLEC010001164.1:0-1013 GCA_964558245.1 uncultured Burkholderiales bacterium
GCTCCAACACCTGGCCCAAGGCCGCTTACAAGCAGGAGGTCGTGGGTTCGAGCCCGCAGCGCCCACCACATAAGGCCTGATCAGAGGGCATTCTTGGTCATCCACGGCTTCCTGAGGCCATCCAAGAATTCCGTTACGTTTTGGTCGTGGGATCGACCGAGCGGCGCCGAGTAGAGCGGGGGATCTACCAGCGCGGTCGCGGTGTGTTCGACGTCGTCGTGAGCACCGGACGCGGAGAAGACGGCCGTTACGGCCAGCGATCGGAGACTGTGCGCGGGTGGCTCGGCGACGCGCGCCGTGCACGGGGCGTCTGACGACAACGGCCGAGGCGAAGCCCGCGAGAAAGCCGCGTGCATCTGTCAGCGAGAAGATGACGATGGGGGAGCTATTGGAACGGTTCATCGCAAGCAAGGTGGATCTCGCTCCGAGAACGGTCGACCTGTACCAGAGTCTCTGGGATCAGCACTGCGCGGCGCGACTCGGACAGGTGCCGGTCGTCGAACTCTCGGCTTGGCATCTCGACGAGACGTACCGCGTGGCACGGGCTCGGCTCAACGCGACGTCGACGAGGAAGCTCCACAAGCTGTTGAGCGATGTGCTTGTTCAGGGGATGCGGTGGGAGCTGGTGTCGCGCAACGTTGCTATGCTCGCGTCGCCCCCGCGCGAGGTGAAGCCGGCGATCTCGCCGCGATCGATGAGCGAGTACGCCAAGATCGTTCGCGCGGCCGATCGTCACCAGCCGCCATTCGCGACGCTTGTTCGCCTCGATCACTCCCGTGCTCGGTAGCGAACGACTCATAGTCGCGAGCGCCATTCCCGGAATAACTCCCGGCACCGCTCCCGCGATCGCTCCTCGCGCCCCGGAACGCACACCCGGAACGCACAGCCCCGGAACGCACACAAAGTTGATGCTGTGCGTCAGGGAGTTCGTGCGTCTGTTCGTCCGAGGGTGACGACGACTAGTGCCGTGTCAGGCAACGTTTGCGCGCTTTACGAGTTCGCGTAGTTGCCGG
>CAZLEC010001165.1:0-1013 GCA_964558245.1 uncultured Burkholderiales bacterium
GTCGCGCCGCGGTCGATCTCGAGCACCTTGTTCGTGACGCGGTCGAGCACGTGACGGTCGTGGGTCACGAGGAGCAGGCCTCCGGGAAATGCGGCCAGCCATTCCTCGAGGTAGGCGATGGCGTCGAGGTCGAGATGGTTGGTCGGCTCGTCGAGGATGAGCGCATCCCACTCGCGCGCGAGCAGCGCGGCGAGCGCGACGCGCTTCTTCTGCCCACCCGACAGCTGGTCGGTCGGCGCGTCGACCAGCGCGCCCATGCCCAGGCGCGAGAGCATCGCCTCGCCCTGCCACTCCTCGCGACCAAGGCCGTCGCACACCGCCGAGCGCACCGTGCCCGCCGGCAGCGCCGGGAGCTGGGGCAGTGCGCCGACCCGAGCGTTGCGCCCGCGGCGCACGACGCCCGCTTCGGGCTCGCGGTCGCCGCTCATCATCGCGAGCAGCGTGCTCTTGCCGCAGCCGTTGAGACCCACGACGCCGATCCGGTCGCCGTCGCTGAGCGTCAGCGAGAGATCGGTGAACAGGGGGCGATTCGGGCGGGACGCCCCCAGGCCTTGCGCATCGATCAGGATCACGCCTCAGGCTACGACCGCCGCCACCGCTGCTCCGTCACGTACGGTTCCGCGTGATCGTCGTGGAGATCGGACCGGGCCCGCGACGAAGGGAGGCTCCAGATGAGCGCTCGACTCGTCAGTCTGTGCTTCGACGCGAACGACCCGTTGCGTCTGGCGCGCTTCTGGGCGGCCGCCCTGCACTGGGACATTCATGACGAGACCGATGAGGAGATCGGCCTCGTGCCCACCGACGGAACGCGCTTCCTCTTGCTGTTCCTTCCCGTTCCGGAACCCAAGATGGGAAAGAACCGGATCCATCTCGATCTCGTCAGCGAATCACCCGCGCACCAGTCGGAGATGGTCGATCGGCTCGTCGCACTCGGTGCCCGGCGGATCGACATCGGGCAGGGCGACGTCTCGTGGGTCGTGCTCGCCGACCCCGAAGGCAACGAGTTCTGCGTG
>CAZLEC010001166.1:0-1012 GCA_964558245.1 uncultured Burkholderiales bacterium
CTGGTTGCGGTGCCGTTGTCGTACCGCTTCAACGCGGAAGAGAAGGCGTATGTGATCGACAACTCCGACGCGACGATCGTCGTGGTCGACGCCGACGAGGCGCCACTCTGCGCCGAGGTTCGCGCCGAGATCCCGAACGTCCGAACGGTCGTCGTGTTCGGCGGCGACGTGCCCGACGGCTGCCGGAGCTGGGACGACGTGATCGCCGGCCGGCCCGACACCGAGCCCGACGTCGAACCCGGGAGCGCGGCCGGCTCCGCGATGATCTACACGTCGGGGACGACCGGCAAGCCCAAGGGGGCACTGCGCACGCGCACCGACCGCGACATCGTGTTCGCGCTCCTCGCCGAGCTGAACATGCTGCACGCGGACGCCGTGCACCTCACGACCGGCCCGCTCTACCACTCGGGCCCGCTGGCATTCGCGTCGCTGTCACACACGGTCGGCGCGCCGATCGTCGTGCTGCGCAAGTTCGATGCCTCCCGTTGGATCGAGCTCGTCAAGGCGCACCGCGTCACGAACACGTTCTCGGCGCCCACGCAGCTCAAGCGGATCGTCTCGCTCCCCGACGAGCAACTCGCCGCGGCCGACATGTCGTCGATGGTCACACTGATCGCGAACGCGGCGCCGGTCCCGTACGCGCTGAAGCAGGAGATCATCGAGAAGCTCGGCGACGGGTTCCTCTACGAGGTCTACGGGTCGACCGAGCTCGGCGTCGACACGGTGCTCAAGCCGGAAGACCAGCTGCGCAAGCCGGGCTCGTGCGGGAAGCCGTACGGCGGCATCGAGATGAAGATCGTGAAGGACGACGGCACCGACGCGGGCCCGAACGAGGCGGGCGAGCTGTTCGTGCGCACGGGCCTGGCGATGGACGGCTATCACCGCACCGACGAGCAGCTCACCGAGCTCACGGGCGCGGGCGCGGAGAGCGAGTGGAAATCAGTCGGCGACGTGGCCTACGTCGACGACGAGGGCTACGTGTTCATCTGCGACCGCAAGAAGGACATGATCA
>CAZLEC010001167.1:0-1005 GCA_964558245.1 uncultured Burkholderiales bacterium
GCTCGAGGTCGACGTGGCTCGGCGAATGGCCCGGAGGGCAGTACTGGCCGATCTGCAGCGCGGCCGCGCCGCCGTCGATCGCTTCACGCGTCAACGCGACGGCGGCCGCCATGTCGCCGAGCGGCACGATGCACACCGGCAACAGGCGGGGGTCGACCGCACACCAGGCGAGCATGGCCCGGTGTTGACCGCGCGCGACCTCGATCGCGAACGACGGGTCGACGTCGCGCTCGAGCCGCAACACGTGCGCGCTCGTGAACGTGTCGAACACGAGTTGGCTCGCGAAGCCGAGCAACTCGAGCGCGCGGGGCCGGTCGGCCTCGATGAACGATCCCGTGGCCGCGAAGTTCTTGCGCAACAGGATCTGCGCCGCGTCCTCCGCCTGGTATTCCGGATCAGCGTGCGCGCGCCGGATCCGGTCGACGTCGAAGGCCTGGGTGCTCGGCGCGTCGGCCGCACCCAGCACGGGCAGCCGGGCCCGGTACTCGGCCGCGAGATGGCCGTCGAGCCAGGCCGGAGGCTCCATGATGTGCGAATCGGCGTCGTGCATCGGGCGGGTCGCGTACGGCATTTCCAGACGATACGCCTGCACCGGGGCGGTGGCGATGGGCCGGCTCGGGGTCGAGTAGCATGACATTCCGGGTTCCCACCCTTCGGAACCCGCGGCCGTACCTCACTTGTCCCGAAATAGCGCGGAACTGCCGAGGATCGGCCTCCGACCTATTCGAGGAGACAATCGAGTGACTTCATTCCGAGACCTCGGCCTGCGGGCCGAGTTCGTCGACGCCCTCGCGGCCCAGGGCATCGACGACCCGTTCGCCATCCAAGAAGCGACCATCGCCGACGCCCTGGCGGGCCGCGACGTGTGCGGCAAGGCGCGCACCGGCTCCGGCAAGACCTTGGCGTTTGGGCTGCCGATGCTGCAGACCGTCGCGGCCGCCAAGCCCGGACACCCGACCGCGCTCGTGCTCGTGCCGACGCGCGAGCTCGCCAAGCAGGTGGTCG
>CAZLEC010001168.1:0-1003 GCA_964558245.1 uncultured Burkholderiales bacterium
AGACCTGCAGCGTGTTGTACGCCGTCACGCAGGCCGACGTCGACGCCGGTGGGATCCACATGACCGCGACGGCTTCCGGCACCGCGCCGTCGACCACCGTCGCGCACGGAACGTCCAATATGACCGTGCCGGCCAAGCAGGGTCCGGCGATCGCGGTGACGCCGTCGTCCAACCCCGGGAGTTTCTTCGGAGCGGGTACGGCCCTCACCCTCAACTAACTCGTGACCAACTCGGGCAACGTGACGTTGCACGGCGTCGGCGTGAGCCACCCGCTGCCGGGCCTGTCGGCCATCACGTGTCCGAACCCGACGCTCGCTCCGGCGGCGACCGAGCCGTGCACGGCGGCTTACACGACGACCGCGGCCGACGTGAAGGCGAATGGCGTCCACGGTACGGCTACCGCGACCGGTACGCCGCCGACCGGACCGGCCGTGACCGGCAAGTTCGCGGTGATCGTTCCGTTCTGGTCGAAGCCGTTGATCACGAGCGCAAAGCTGACGACGGTTCCCCGCCAGACCCACATGAACTTCAGCTTCACCGCTTCGGGCAGCCCGGCACCGGCATTCACCCTGAAAGGCAAACTGCCGAAGGGCGTCGTGTTCAACGCAACCACCGGGAGGCTGACGGGCGTTGTGAACGCGGCCGGCACATACCCGCTGACCCTGACTGCGACCTCGGCCGCGGGCATCACACATCAGAGCTACGTCCTGCACGTGACGGGTCCCGAGCTGACGAGCGGTGTCTTTGCGCAGCCGGGGAACAAGATGGCGAACGTCAAGTGGAACGTACCGGTATTGCACGGTGGGCTTCCCGTGACCGGCTACGTCGTCACGCCGTACATCGGACACACCGCGCTGAAGGCGCACACGTTCCACTCGGCCGTGCGCCACCAGCTCATCGGCGGACTGTCCAACGGTCGCACCTATGTGTTCAAGGTCGCAGTCATGAACAAGCTCGGCACGGGACCGAACGCGTTGAGTTCCTCACAGATCAACGCGCTCGG
>CAZLEC010001169.1:0-1000 GCA_964558245.1 uncultured Burkholderiales bacterium
GGCATGTCGCGCAGCGCCTCGCCGTAGAGGTTGAGCTCCTCCTTGGAGAGGTACAGCTTCAGGTTGCCGAGCATGTGCACGAGGATGAAGCCGAGGAGGATGATGCCGGTCACGGCCATCACCCACTTCTTGCCGACCGCGCTGCGGTAGAAGCGCACGATCAGCGGCCCGGAGCCGGAGGGCCGCGGGCGGATCGGCTGCACGCCGGGCTTGCGGCCCTGCGGGCTCGGACCGGCGCCGGTCGGTGGGGTAGTGGTGGTCGCCATGCTTCGTGCCCAGACCTCGTCCGCGAGTCTCGTGACCTTGTGAATCCGGACTTTACGCTGAGCCCTCGAAGGCTCGGCGAATCGTGAGGGAGTTCACATGCGGCCCGGCGGACCGGCTCGGGTCTGGTGTCGCGCGGCGCATCCGCGTCGGCCGGGGAGGCGCAGGCCGGCCCGGAAAGTAGCGACGTACACTCAGCCGTTCGCCGCACCATGCAAGGGAGTGCCATGTCCCGTCCTGCCACGCTCGGAGAGCTCCGCGCCAGCGGTTGGGTGTCGCAACCGATCAAGGACGAGCTCCGCGCCAACGCGGTCCGTGTGCTCGCCGCCGGAGAGCCGCTGATCGAGGGCGTGATCGGTTACGAGGACACGGTCATCCCCCAACTCGCCAACGCGTTGCTCGCCGGTCACGACATCGTGTTCCTCGGCGAGCGCGGCCAGGCCAAGACGCGCATCATGCGCGGCCTCGTCGGCCTGCTCGACGAGTGGATGCCGATCGTCGCCGGGAGCGAGATCAACGACGACCCCTACAACCCGGTGTCCTCGCACGCTCGCCACTTGATCCAGGACCGAGGCGACGAGACCCCGCTCGAGTGGGTACACCGTGATCGGCGCTTCGGCGAGAAGCTCGCGACACCCGACACGTCGATCGCCGACCTGATCGGAGAAGTCGACCCGATCAAGGTGGCCGAGGGCCGCTACCTCTCCGACGAGCTCACGATCCATTACGGGCTCGT
>CAZLEC010001170.1:0-1000 GCA_964558245.1 uncultured Burkholderiales bacterium
GCGGCGATTGGCGCGGTTTCGGCGGGCCTGCCGGGAGGCGTCGTGGGGCTCGTAGTGGGCCTCCTGGTTCACCCGCCCACTGCGTGGTTTGCGATCTTCGAAGTTGGAATACCCGCGTCGATCCTTGGTGGACTCGTCGGACTTGCGATTGGGGCGATCGCGTACGGCGTCCGCCGGGGATTCGGCACGGCGAGCACCTCGACCAGGGCTGCCGGTACGGCTTGATTGTGCGGTGCTCGTGCTCCAAGACTGGGAGCATGTCTGCACGAGACGTCGACGAGTACCTGGCGGCACTCGACGAGCCCAAACGCGGGACCCTCGGGCGGTTGCGCGACACAATCCTCGAGCTTGCGCCCGAGGCCGAACAGTGCATCAGCTACGGCATGCCTGCCTTCCGGCTGGACGGCAAGGTGATTGCCGGCTTCGCCGCGTTCAAGAACCACCTCAGCTACTTCCCGCACAGCGGGTCGGTGCTTCCCGAACTGGCGGACGACCTCGCTGCGTACACCACCTCGAAGGGAGCCTTGCAGTTCGCGGTCGACAAGCCCTTACCCAAGGCGCTGGTCAAGAAGCTCATCGCGGTGAGGCGGCGGCAGCTCCGGAAGCCCTAGGCACCGAGCGATCCCCTTCACCGAGGGCGGCGTCGTTCAGCCCGACGAAGGACGGGTGGTCGCGTCACACGACGACGAGTACGCGAGAAGGAGCACGCGGCATGAACGATGGCGAGTCGCATCCCGGCCTGGCCGCCACACCTGGTTATCGGTACGCGGACAAGGTGGCCGACCACCTGTTCGTTGCCGGTCAGGTCCCGCACGACACCGACGCGAATCTGGTCGGCATCGAGGACGCAAAGGCCCAAGCGCGCCAGTGCCTGCACAACTTGTTCACGCTCGTCAACGATCACGGCTTCACCCCCGACGACATCCACCACCTCACCGTGTACGTGGTCGGTGAACGCCAGAATCTGGTCGACGCCTGGGACGGCGTATACGCGTGGTTC